>QMMS01000064.1 GCA_003647375.1 Deltaproteobacteria bacterium | reverse complement strand
TCCAACATCGAACATCGAACGTCCAATGTTGAATGAAAACAAAAAACCAATACCGAATTATTTCTGTTTCTTCATCTTTTTAAATTCAAAATTCGATGTTGGACGTTCGATGTTCGATGTTCATTCGTTTTCCAGCATTAAAACATTTTAGCGCTTTACGACATTCTGTATTCTGACTTATCTGGTTCATATACTTGGTGAAAAAGCCCCTTATAGGGGCAACCCGGTGCCGGGCCCTTTGGACCCGAGTATCTACTAACATATAAATATCTCCACCGGTGTCTTCGATATCAGGCGGGCGCCTGTGTCCGTAACCAGAAAAACAGATTCAATGCCTGCTGAAAACTCATCTGCAAAAACAAATTTTGGTTCCAGAGCAAAGATCATACCGGGCAGCAAGAGGTCTTCTTTGGCTTGGGCAATGATGGGCGGTTCGATGAGTTCATAACCGATGCCATGCCCGATGAAGGAAACCTGGTGCCCGGGAATACCGAGATAGCTTTCTTTATACCCCAATGATCCGGCGATATCGAGGGCACGCGAGAAAATGTCGTGGGCACACATCCCAGGCTTGATTGTATTCAGCAGTTCCTGGTGGATTGCGATGGCGGCCTGTGCGGCCCCCAGGGCTTTGGTCGGCATTCGTCCGATGGCGAACATTCGGGTTTCGTCCATATGAAAACCATTCAAAACCGATGCGAAATCGACCATAATCGGTTCCTCGGCACTGATTTTTTTATTCCCCGCACCACATGGAAAGGCATATGAGCTTCCTTCGCCACTTGCAGGGGAATCCAGCACCCCGGTCATTCCACCGCTCCTGCCGCTCAATACATGCCAGGAATATCCTTCGGTTCGATAGTTGCGAACGCGCAATTTGCCGGCATGTCCTCGGTTTCTGGCAAAGTTTTCAAACAGGCCGGCAAACTCCATTTCAGAGAGACCGGGAGTCAGTACCCGGCGCATGTAGTCAAATGTCAGGGATGACATTTCAGCGGTGCGTTCCATCTGCTGAATATCCCAGGGCGACTTGGTTTTGCGCACATCCAGTATCGACGTCGAGGCATTCACAAATTTCTGGGAGGGAAATCCTTTTTGAAAAAGTTGAAACTCCGCGACCGGCATGACATCAAATTCGAGGCCCAGCGTTCGGGGGAGGGCACTATAATGGTCCATCAGACAACCAGGAATATCCCGGAAGGAGTCGATGGGGACGATTTGATTCAGGGGCGATTCTTTTCGTGCTCTGGGGAAATAGCGTTTGATGAACAGGACAGGCTCACCATCGCAGGGGACATACAAGGCGCCATCCTGTGCTGTTCCTGAAAAGTACAAAAGATCGACCCGTTGAACAATCAGAGCACCATCAATACCTTTTTTCTGAAACACTTTCTGGAGGTGTGACCATCGATGGTTTATTTCAGCGATGGGAATGGGTGTGACGTTGGGTGAATGGAGGGTGGTCATGAGATGCCCTATAGCGGGGTCTCTTTTTTCATGAACTTCAACCCGATCCCATCGGTGTTCACTCGCACGATTTCAGCCGGAACCTTTATAGATTCCTTTCCATCACTGAACGGGATGTCGAGGGTTACCAACTGCCCTAACCGGAATATCTCCCCGGTTTGTATGAAGACGCCGCCATTGCTGATATCCTTGCAAAGCGCGCTATACTGACGATCTTGTGTCGAAAAGGTAATGGTCCGGTCATACACCCGCCTGAAGTCATTTCTATCTCCCAGGCTCAGCTCGTTCACGGGAACCTTTCCCAGTTGTTCCAGAAGATCAAACCTTTCACCGTCCGTCATTTCCAAAATCCGTTTGATCAGCTGGAGGATAACGTTATTTTTTTCGGGAAAATCTTCATTGTTTTCCATAAAGAACTCCTTCGATAGATATGGGACGCTGGAAGTATCGATGGGTATGTTGGTTGATATTTTAAAAAAATACTATGAAATAATATTGAAGATAAGTCAATAAGCATCCTTGACGGCAACCAAAAGAAAACGTAGTAATAAAATCCTATGAAAGATTTTATGAAACGCTTTCACATACTGGTGGTCTGTACAGGGAATATCTGCCGAAGCCCGATGGCCGAGAGGATGCTCCAGCATTTCATGCCGGAACATTTCAAGGAAATTGTCACGGTTTCATCCGCAGGAACAGACGCACTCCATGGAAACCAGGCCACAGCCTTTGCCGTACAGGCTATGAAGCTGTATGGCATTGATATTTCCGATCATCGTGCTAGAAGGCTGAACAGATCCATGGTCGCTGAGGCTGACCTGATTCTGGCCATGGAGCAGTACCATTTAAAGATCATTCGGGTGATGAAATTGTTCGCTGCCGGCAAGGCGCACCTACTGAATCGGTTCGATAACTCCCGGAAACCGTGTGGTGTTCCGGATCCCATGGGTGGCGGTCTGGATCTTTACACGGAGTCTGCAAAACTGATACACAATTGTCTTGAGGGTTTTTATGTATATCTTGAGGAGCGTATTGATGCTTAAACGATGGCTATTGGTGTTCACAATCTTGTGGGTCGGGTCCTTCGTGCCTGCTGAGTTGATGGCTCAGGAGAATGCCAACCGGGTCACGGCCAAGGTTGAGAGTGAACTATCCCTGGGCGTGGTGGTGATGTGCGAGGGAATCAAAGACTATGCGCCGGTTAACAGGGCCATCGTGTTCTCCTTGGAAATCGGGAAAGTTTACTGTTTTTCATCCTTTGACCATGTTCCCCAAGAGACGGTGATTTATCACAACTGGTATCGTAACGACAGACTGATCACAACCAAACGGCTTGCCCTGCAGCGACCTCAATGGTCGACATTCAGCAGTATTCAGCTCAGAGAGGCGGACAAAGGACCCTGGCGTCTGGTAATAAAAGACAAGACAAAGAAAGTGCTGCGAATCGTCAAATTCAGTATTACGGAGTAGGAACTCATGAGTATGCTGGCATCCTTTTTCACAAATATTCGCTGGCAGGATATCCTCGACATCCTCGTTGTCAGTTATTTTTTGTTCCGCCTCTACGTCCTGTTCCGTGGTACCCATGTTTTCCGTGTGATTGTGGGCATTGGTTTTCTCTGGATTTTTCAACGCATTGCCGGCTACATGGGACTTATCGTCACGACTTGGGCCATGCAGGGTGTCATCGCATTTGCAGCCATCATTATTATCATTGTTTTCAGAAACGAAATCCGAAATGTGTTACAGGTCAAGAATGTAGGCGCTATTTTATGGGGAGTTTCGCACAAAATGGTGGAGACGCCGGTGCAGATCATTACGGGCAGCGTCTATGAAATGGCAAAGCGCCGGATCGGTGCTTTGCTGGTTTTTCCGGGAAAAGACGTCCTCGAAGATATTGTCCAGGGCGGTGTTCCATGGAAAGGTGTCCTGTCCAAGGAGATGGTCCTGAGTGTTTTCTGGCCGGATAACCCTGTCCATGACGGGGCTGCCATCATTCAGGGAGATCAAATTGTCGAGGTGGGGGCTATCCTCCCCCTTTCCCGGAAGAGTGATCTGCCATCTTCATATGGAACCCGCCATAGGGCTGCTCTGGGACTTGCAGAAAAGACCGATGCTCTCATTATCCTGGTTTCAGAGGAAAGCGGTAAGGTTGTCGGCATGAAGGGCGATCAGGTGAGAGAGATCAACAACAACATCGAACTCGAAAAGATACTGCTTGCCAACACAGGAACATCGGGCGACTACAAAGGACTCAGGAAAAGGGATAAGCTGAACCTCGTTCTCGCTGCAATGGCGATTGTTCTGTTTGTGGCCGGAACGTGGTTCAGTTTTTCCAGAGGTCTCGAAACCCTGGCTACGCTGGAAGTTCCCATAGAATACATGAATCGTGATCCAAACATGGAGTTGATTGCATCTTCGCTCAACAGTGTCAATCTGGATCTCAGTGGGGGGGGTACCCTTCTTAAATCCATCCAACCGGAACAGGTAAAAGTTCGAGTCGACTTGAGTAAGGCGGTCGTCGGCCTCAACTCTTACACGATCACATCCGAGAATATTACACTTCCTCCCGGTATTGCTTTGCGGAGGGTGGATCCTCCGGTGCTCGATGTAACCCTGGATATTCCGATTGTCAAGGCGCTACCGCTTCAGGTGGACTGGGTTGGAAATTTAGACGAAGATTTGATCCTGGAGGCTGTCGAATTGAAACCGGACCGGATCAAAGTGGTCGGGGGCAGCAAGATTCTAGAAAAGATATCCACCATGTATACCGAGAAGGTTGCGCTTGATAATTTAAAAATATCAGGAACCATGTTGGTAAAGGTTGCTCTGACACCGGCATCATTGAAGGTCAGCGGAGACTCAAAGGATCGGCTGAGTATATCTTATGTGATCCGTAAAAGGGTACCCGCAGGAGATTAGGTGGATAGGCTGTAGGTGTTTAGGCTGTTAGCAGTGGAACTGCTTATTGCTTATAGCTCAACTTTCGGGGTTCAGCGAACACGAAATGAATAATCCCCTGGCGCTTTGCGAACTCGCCGCAAGGACTCCTAACATCAGCGCTGGCCATATGGTTAAACAGGCATGGCTTCAAAATGACCGGGTTTTCATATTGCATTTATATTGTCATGCGCTGATGTAAGGATCCCTAAGCGCCTCAAACAGCACAAATCGCCATTGGATCACCCATTTCGCTCTACCTATGGTGAAAGCTGAAAGTTGAGTTACGACTTATAGCTATCATCACGCAACACCTAAAAGCCTACAGCCTGACTAAACAACCTAAAAGGCTTCCAGTTAAGCTTTGATATTAAAATGCCCCGACTCGATATAGGAAATATCTTCCTCCTCGATGATACGGACAATCTCTTTGTTCAGCCGTCCTTTCATTTCCTTCACGATTGATCTGCCTTTGTTCAGCGTTTTCGCAAATTCCATGACATCGTCCATGAGAGCATTGAGATGACAGGCTTTGGTGATGATGTGGTGCTCCTGGCAGTCGTAGGCTGTAAGACGGCTCCCGGTATATTCCATTTCTTCGAGCTTATACATGGGAATGGTTTTCTTCAGAATCGCATTCATGCCCGGGAGAAAGGGAATTCCGAGATCGACTTCCGGGAAACAGAAAAATCCCCTGTCCGATCGCATGAATCGGAAGTCAAAGGCGCAGCAGAGAATGGCACCGCCGGCAAAGGCATGTCCGTTTATGGCGGCAATGGTGAGCATCGGATAGGTGAGGAGACGCTTGAAGAGCACGTTCAGCTGGTAGAAAAAGGCTTTGGCTGTTTCGATATCGTTTTCCTGAAGCACCGGAACGAGCCATTCAAGATCGATGCCATTGGAAAATATTTTTTCATGAGCGGATGTGACCACCAATGTTTTGGCGCTGGTTTTTCTTTCGACCCGATCCAGCACGCGTAAGAACTCCTCGAGAAAAGATGGGTTGAAACGATTCTCTCCGATCTTCATGGTGATGACTGCGATATCATCGTGGACACTGTATTCTATGGCTGACATGGAGCCTCCCTTAAATACTATTGTTAGAACAACAGGAAAGAAACGATCGGAAATGTATCAATGTTCGTGAAGTTTCCGGGTTAGAGGCAGCTTAATAAAAAAAAAGGGCAACACTTTACGTGCTGCCCTTTTTTTAAAAAAAAGCTTATGTCGAGCAACAGCTGCCTTCAGTGCTGCAACTGCCACATCCTGAACTGAAATCCATTCCAGAGTCGAGCTTGAAGCCGTACATGGCAAAATCAACTTTAATCGATGCTGCTTTTTCCATGAACTCTTTGTTGACCAGGTATTTATACCCGTCCACTTCATAAACATCGTCCGTGTCTTTAGGCTCGTCCAGAGCCATTGCAAGTCCCGGACCGCCTCATCCGCCTTCATTCAGGAATATCCGAATCGGCGTGACTTCCTTACCTTTGAAATATTCAGAAATTTGTTCAGTAGCTGCCTCAGTAACTTCAAACATGTTGTCCTCCTAAACTGCATAAATTGTGTTCTGTAATTCTGGTTGTTGAGAAACTATTCACGACAGTCGGCTTTGTCAACAGTAAACACGAATTTCAGACGCGTTTTTCCATCTTTCTATAGCAGCAGCAAGTTTCATGGATTTGTTCGGGTTTTCAGAAATTTTGACCTAAATTGAGTGATTGTCGAGGTTACCGTAGCTACAAAGAAGATGCTGTTCCGCTATAGTGAACTATGCGGTATGGCATCTGACGCCGTAGATGCGGGAAGATCGGCAATCCCAATGGGTTTCAAATTTTAAGAATTCAAATGGATCAAATCCTTTAAAAATATTTCTTAATTCAATATTCTTAAAATTTGAAACGCTCACTTTAGGTTTGAATAAATGTCGAAGTTATGCCGGGAGAAGAGTACAAATGTTATCATTTTTAACTGGCTGGTTTTTTTGATATATCGCGTTGTTGTATCCATGGCGATCGTTGCAGCTTTTTCTATGGGGTATCCGTAGACACCGCAACTGATGGCTGGAAATGCAATGGTTGCTAGATGGGAGTCTATGGCGATCTGGAGACTCTTTTCATAACAGCTCCGCAGCAGGTGTTGATCCGATGGTCTGCCGCTGTAGATCGGGCCTACGGTATGGATGACATGCCTGGAAGGGAGGTTGTACCCCCGGGTCAGCCTGGCTTCTCCGGTGGGGCATCCGTTGAGGGACCGACACTCAGCCAGGAGATCAGGACCGGCTGCCCGGTGTATGGCCCCATCAACACCGCCACCACCGAGTAGAGAAGTATTGGCTGCATTGACAATGGCATCCATCTCCAGGGTGGTGATGTCCCCCTGGAATATCGTTATTCTATCGAAGGGATTGGATGGCATAGCTATAAATCATAAAGTGTTTCATCTTTAAAAGGTGCCCGCTGCCTGGCTTTTGGCGGCCCTCCCTTTTTTTCGGGCAGGATAAAGGGATCTTCATTTTCAAGCAGGTCGCCCATTTCTGCTTCAAGCTGTTCGGGGTCCTCACCCTTTTCCATGCGTTGCAGGGCCTCGTCCATGCCCGGTCCGAGTTTCAACCCGGTCATGTCGGACAGCTTGCGCATCAGATTTGCGGCCTGTTGGGGATCTTCTTCATTCAACCCCTCGGCCTCCCTTGCCAGCATGCCCATGGCCTGTTCCATCTTGCTCTCATCGATGGGGAGGTCGTCCATGTCTCCGGCCTCTTTGGCCTTGCCGGTGAAAGCGAACCGGGATACCTGCCTGGACAGCTTTTTATTACATTTTGGGCACTTAGGTACCTTTGTTGTATTCACTGTGCGGGAAAAAAAGTTGAAAATCGTGTTGCAGTCATGGCAAAAAAATTCGTATATCGGCATTTTTATAACCCATCCTGTGTCATTCCAAAAAGATTGAGCGGAAATAGCGAGCGCATTCCCCGTAGGTTCTGCCGTTCGGCAGTGCCTCGCACGCTGCGGGGTACTCTTCAATACTTACCAGATTCTCAATTAAATAGTTCACCGGTTTTTGTCAAGTTTCAAAATGTCCGGGTTAAAAAAGTCTGCCGTTAATGAGCATATGAAAGGCAATACTGGCTGCATAACCGGCGGCAATGGCCGGAGCCCATTTCAGATGGCTCCCGAATGTGTAAATTCCCCGTGCGGATCCCATCAAGGCAACGCCGGCCGCGGAACCAATGGCGAGCAGGCTCCCGCCGGTTCCGGCGGTGAGGGTTATCAGCAGCCATTGGCCTTCCGACATTGACGGGTCCATCATGAGTACGGCAAGCATCACCGGGATGTTATCGATTACCGAAGAAACCAGGCCCAGGAGCGTATTGGCAACGGTAGCGCCCAGATCGGTATACAGATAGCCGGAAACCAGACCCAGATAACCGAATTGAGCCAAGCCGCCCACGCACAGGATCACACCGTAAAAAAAGAGCAGTGTATCCCATTCAGCCCGGGCAATTCGTTTCATGATATCAAAATGGGAGACTTTTTGCTTATGTTCGGTGTGGTCGCGCAATGTCTCCACGACACCGATGACGGTTTCGTTGTCATCCCTTACCACTGCTGCCGCAATTGACAGCCATTTGCCCCCTTCTGAAAGAGCAGGAAAAAAAGCTGCGGCTTCATAAGCATGTTTCATGTGGGCGATGGGTTTGTGATGACCATGATAGTGGCGTCCGATCTCTTCTTTGGAAAAATTTTCAAGGACGAGGTCGGCCATCACCAGCCGCTCCCTTCGATAAAAAGGGTACCAGTGGCGGCTTGTTCCGATCACGTCACTTGACTGGACACCGGACAGCTTTTCCATGGCCGGGTTCCAGTGCGTTACCAAATGATCCGTGTCGATCATAAAGGTGGGATCTGTGAATTTGTTGATATAGGTTGACAGGTTTGTTCCCTGTTGCACCAGATTGTAGATCGGGCGCAGCGTTTCGTGGGATCGTGTGCCGAGAATACTGTCGAACCGTTCATCGACGCCTTCCATTTTTTTCAAGAAAAACGAAAAGATACCCAGATACCCGAGACCCAGCATCATGCCGGCGGCCGGTGGTAGATTCAGAAAATTGTGAAAACTGACTGCCGTGACGATGGTCATCAGAAAGAGACCCATGATCCGACGCGCACCTTTTTTCATGAAGACTTGTTCGTCGGTGACGGCCGGCGTGGCAGATCCCACGGCGAAGCTCATAAGGAATGCCGGAATCAACCAATTGATGAGCGACGGCAGCAATAAAAGAAAAAATCCGGTGAATTCAATTTTTCCCTTTTGCCATACCATGAGGGTGGTAATGTCGCCAAAAGGCGAGAAGGCGCCGCCCGCATTGGCGGCCACGATGACATTGATGCATGCGATGGCGATAAATGCTTTATTGTTCCCTCCCACCGCCATGATCACCGCTCCCATAAGCAACGCCGTTGTCAAATTGTCGGCGACAGGTGAGATGCAGAATGCAAGGGCGCCGGTGATCCAGAAGATTGTTTTGAAAGAGTAGCCGCGGGAGACCAGGTAAGCGCGAAGGGATTGAAAGACATTTCTTTCTTCAAGGGCATTGATGTATGTCATGGCCGCCAGGAGGAACAGAAACAGTTCCGCATATTCCAGGAGACTGGCCTTTATGGCAACGTGGGCCGTATGCGTGTCGCCGATACCGGCATAGGCCAGCGCAACCAGGATCCAGATGAGACCTGCCGCAAAAAGCACTGGTTTGCTCTTTCGTAATTGCAGCTTGTTTTCCATGGTGACCAGGGTGTAGGCCAGGATGAACAACAGCAACCCCAGGTATCCGTAAATAGAGCTTGTAAAGTCGGTAACGACGGTCACAGGGGAACCTTCAGATGCCCATGCCACAGCGGGCATAAACATTAATAATAATAGCGAACGATAAAATTTCAATGTGTTACCTTTTGTTCTTGAGAATGTAGGAAGTTTCTTTTTCAAAGGTTTTATTGGTTTGGGAGCCGATGAGGGTACCGATAACGGATTCCACGGCCGTGTTAAGATCCATGCGCGCCGTGTTGAGGATCAAGTCGTAGTGCATGATATCTGCAATGTTCTCATGAAATGATTCGCGGATAAATGTCTTGCGCCGCCGTTCACGGTTCCGGATCCGCTTTTTGGCCTCAACCAGGGGGACGCCATTTCTAAACGAAACATTTCTGATTCGGATATCCAGGGGGGCAATGACGCGGATGCTGAATCTGTCTCTGGGCGGAAGAATGAAATTGGCCCCTCGACCGACGATGACGCCTCGTCCAATTTTGCTAATAATTTCAACTTGTTGTTTAAGGAGGCCCAGGTAGTCACCCGTGTAGACGTAATCCTTGTCCACCAGCGAGGTGATAAAATCCTGGACTCCGGAGGGTCTTTGCTGCTCTATGGTGTCCAGGGACCGGCTTTCCACGGCGGCAGTATTGGCCATCGCAACAAGAATATTCTTGTCGAAGAGCGTGAAATTCAGCCGTTTAGCGATTTCGTCGGCAATCAGGCGGCCACCGCTTCCCGGCTCAGGACATATAGTAATGACGGGAACGGAGGCGCTTTTTTTCAATCTGGAGGCCGGCACTTGTTTTTTGCTGATCTCCTGCTGTTCGGTGATGAATTTCTCAACCGACGACTCGATGGTATCCATAGTGATTTTCCTTTATCTGTTCTTGAGGGTTTTTATAATGCATTGCACGGGCAAAGTGAACCGCAACAGCAAGTGTATTCCTCGTGGAAACGCGACTGAGCTTGTCGAAGATCCCGGTTTGTCACGGCTGTGAAATTCTTCAATTCAAAACCAAGAGACTAATACACAGGCCGGCAATGTCAAATATAAAGACGTAACGAAATATATTGCCACGAACCCGCCTATGGGTTATAGGACCTGAATCTTAAATGAAAATTGAAGCAGCAACCAAGCAGAAAGGAAGCACAGAATGGAAAGAACATTGTCAATTATTAAACCGGATGCCGTCGGCCGCGGGTTGATGGGTGAAGTGATTAAACGACTCGAAAGTAACGAGATTCAAATCAAAGCGATGAAGATGTTGCATATGACCCGGTCCCAGGCTGAAGGATTTTATGCTGTTCACAGGGAAAAGCCGTTTTTTACCGACCTGTGCGGTTTCATGTCCTCCGGTCCGGCCGTTGTCATGGTGCTGGAAGGTGAAGATGTCATCAAACGCTATCGAGCTCTCATGGGTGCCACCAATTATAAGGATGCGAAAGAGGGGACTATCCGAAGAGATTTTGCCACTGATATCGAGAAAAATGTCGTGCATGGGTCAGATGCTCCCGAAACAGCTGAGGTTGAAATCAACTATTTTTTCAATAGCTTCGAGATTGTGACCTGAGTTTGGTGTATTAGGTTAAGAGCCTTTTTCATCACGAAAACACGAAAAAACGAAACCACGAAAGAGCATAAAATCTCGTGTTTTTCCTGTTTCGTGTTTTCGTGATTAAATTTCTGTATACAAAAGACGCATTTCATTCATTACTAAGAAATGATACAGACAATCAATCTTGATAACATCCATATCGTACTTATGCAGCCCCGGTATCCCGAAAATATCGGATCGGTGGCCAGGGCCATGCGAAATATGGGGTTGCGCCATCTTTCGGTGGTGGACCCGGAGAATTTCGATCTTTCCCGGGCCTTTAAACTGGCCACCCATGTTGCGGCGGATGTCATCGAACGTTGTCGAACATATGATGATCTCAAGGAGGCGCTGGCATCCTGTCAGTATGTGGTCGGCACTACCGCCCGTCTTGGCAAGCATCGGCAGGTTATCCAGACACCTGAAAGACTGGCCGGTCAGTTGATACCCATCTCCCGGGAAAATCGCGTGGCGATTCTCTTTGGACCGGAGGACAAGGGACTTTCTAATGAAGATACGCGTCTCTGCCACGTGCTGGTGAATATTCCCACGGCTGATTTTTCATCCTTGAACCTGGCCCAGGCCGTCATGGTCGTATCCTATGCACTGTTTACGTCGCGCCTGGACCAGCCGGTCGCTTTTACTCCCAGGCTTGCCAACCGGCACGAGCTCGACGGCATGTATGAGCAGCTCAAGGAGATCCTGGTTCGGATCAGCTATATCAATGCTGATAATCCGGATCACTTCATAAACAGCCTGCGCCGATTTTTTACCCGCTTGCAGCTGCGGGCCGGGGAAGTCAGTATGATTCGGGGTATTATCCGTCAGGTAAACTGGTATGCTGAGAAGCGTTTTGCGGATGGACAAAAAAACCAAGAGCTGAGGGGTGAGGATCCAAGGGATTAAGGGTTGGAGGATCGAAGGGGAAAGACCAGGGACCAGGGGTCAAGGGGGATACAAGGGTTCGAGGGTGGCTGAAAGCGGTCAGCGAAAGGCAGCTAACAGTCTATGTTTAAATTCCTAAATGGCTATTAATGGTTTGTTGGGTTCATTGCGTTTATTGAGTTGCTTTCAGCTGTTAGCTATAAGCTGCTTATTGCAGGTAGCAGTCAGCTACCCTCAAACCCTTGGACCCTGGAAACCTCGGACCCTTTTTTAATAATTTCTATCCGCATATTCCACCCAACCACCTGCCTTTACCAACTCGCGGTCAAACCCGGCCAGGTTGAAGGGCACATGTTCTTCACGGTCGGCAGTTCTGAAAATAAAAATCTGCTCATCGAGATCGGTTTCGAGGGTGGTTTGCAAATCTGAAAAATCAGAAAAGAGCCTGTCGATGGTTTCTACAGGAAGCGCCACGGCCATCATGCCGTTGTTGTACGTGTTTTGCCGGAATATCCGGGCAAAACTTTCGGCAATGACCAGATGAATGCCGTTGACTTCCAGCGCCCAGGGCGCATGTTCTCTGGAGGACCCGCAGCCAAAATTGGATCGGGAGACGATTATGTTTTTGCCTGTGATATCTGTTTGGGGATTGAATTCTTCAAGGCTCAAGTCTTCCAGCAGGTGGGGTTTGAGAGCATCCTTGGAAATTTCCGTTAGATATTTTGCCGGGATGATTTCATCCGTGTTGATATCTGATCGATCCAGAAAAAGAACTTTCCCATTAAAAGATTTCATTATGTGTTTTTCCTGTAGAGTGTTGAATTGGTGATGTGACCGGCAACTGCCGTAGCAGCGGCGGTGGCAGGGCTCATCAGGTGGATCTGACCGCCTTTACCCATTCTGCCGTTAAAGTTTCGATTCGTGGTGGAAGCACAGACCTCCCCTTCCGCCAGCACACCGTTGCTCATACCCAGACAGGCCCCACAGGTAGGGTTGGTGACACAAAACCCGGCGTCCATAAATATCTTGATGAGTCCCTGGTCCAGCGCTTTTTGATAAACTTCCGGGGTCGCAGGGGAAACGATGGCGCGAACCCGGTCGCTGATCTTGTTATCGCCCAACGCGCGTACCGCGGCCTGAAGATCTTCCATGCGTCCATTGGTACAGGACCCGATATAGACCTGATCTATGACGGTGCCCTGCATTTCTTCAACCGGCTTGACACAGTCCGGCTGGTATCCATGGGTTACCATGGGTGCCAAATCACCGACATCGATGGTGATGATGGCCTCATAATCAGCATCCGGATCCGATGTAAGCGGCTGAAATGCCTTGAGTGCTGCTTGCCTGGAGGTGTATTCCGTACGGATATGGGGCCAGAGATAGTCCACGGTATGCATGTCCGGATAACAGATGCCACTGGTGCCACCCGCTTCGACAGCCATGTTGCACAGGGTCATTCTGGCGGCCATATCCATTTCGTCCACAACGGGTCCGGCAAACTCGATAACCTTATCCGTAGCGCCATTGACGCCGATCTGCCCGATGATATGTAGAATTACATCTTTGGCAAAGACGCCGGCTTTCAGTTTGCCGGTTAATTCGATTTTGATGGTTTTGGGATAATGAAATGCACAGATCCCCTTAAGGATAGCGACTTCCGTATCCGTTGTTCCAACACCGGGCGAGAATGCGCCAAACGCGCCATGAGTGCAAGTATGGGAATCTCCCATGGTGATGGTGAATCCAGGACGAACAAAGCCTTTTTCCGGAAACAGCGCATGGCAGACGCCGTTGCGACCGATATCAAAAAAATCGGGTATGTGGTGACGACGTGCCCAGTCCCTGAGAATTTTTCCCTGCAGGGCTGTTTTTGAATCTTTGGCCGGGGAAACATGATCGATCACCACCTTGATTTTGTCCGGATCAAAGACCTTGTCTTTGCCTCTTTGGACCAGGTCGTTGATGGCCATCGGTGTCGTAATCTCATGGCAAAAGACGGCATCGAGGCGGATGATGTGGATATCGCCATAGGGGTTGTCGATCAGATGTGAATCAAAAATTTTTTCGGCAATGGTTTTGCCCATATAGCCTCCATTTGCCTTCGGCGTCATTTGCACTTCGTGCGAAATTAGGCCTTCGGCCGTCATTGAGCCTGCGGCTGTAATTAGCGCTGCGCGCGATATTAGGCCTTCGGCCGAAATTTACCTGTGGTGTAATTAACCCTTCGGGTGTCATTTGCGCTTCGCGCGATATTAGGCCTTCGGCCGTCATTAAGCCTTCGGCTGTCATTTGCTCTGTGAGCGTCATTAGGCCTGCGGCCGATATTAAGCCTACGGCTGTAATTAATCCTTCGGATGTCATTTGCTCTGTGAGCGTCATTAGGCCTGCGGCCGTAATTCATTGTTGTTCACGGCTTACCTAAAACGTAAAACGTAAAACCGTTCTTTAATGACAGCATATAGCTCGGAGCTTACCTAAAACGTAAAACCTAACACCTAAAACCGTTTTTAATCGCTATCCGTTTTGAGAACCGATAAAAATGCAGACTGCGGGATCATGACCTTCCCGACCATTTTCATCCGTTTTTTGCCCTTTCTCTGTTTTTCCAGAAGCTTCCGCTTCCGGGTAATATCCCCGCCATAGCACTTGGCAGTCACGTCTTTACGAAAGGGCGAGACGGTCTTGCGGGCAATGATTTTTCCACCAATGGCACCTTGAATCGCGATTTTAAACATCTGTCTCGGAATTTCCTCCCGAAGCTGGGTACAGGCATGCCGGCCGCGCTCTTCGGCCCGTTCCCTGTGAACCAGTTGCGACAGGGCATCCACCCGTTCGCCGTTGATGAGGATGTCCAGCTTGACCATGCTGGTCTCACGGTAATCGATGATTTCATAATCAAAGGAGCCATACCCCTGGGTTATGGTTTTCAGTTTGTCATAAAAATCATATATCACTTCCGACAGGGGAAGTTCGAATATCATTTCCAGGCGATTGTTTGTCAGGTATTGGTAATTTTTGTTGATGCCCCGGCGGTCGAGACAGAGCTTCATTACGGCGCCCATATACCTGTCCGGCACCATGATGGATGCGCGGATAAACGGCTCCTTGGTTTTCTCGATGGTGGTGGGGTCCGGGTACAGGGCCGGGTTGTCGATGACAAGTTCGGTTCCGTCGCTCAGGATAATGATATATCGAACAGACGGCGCCGTTAAAATCAGGGACAGGTCATATTCCCGTTCCAGTCGCTCCTGGACAACCTCCAGGTGAAGCAACCCCAGGAAACCGCACCGGAATCCGAAACCAAGCGCCACGGATGAATCTTTTTCGTAGATCAGGGCCGCGTCATTCAGCTTCAGTTTTTCGAGTGCCATGGCCAGGTCTCCATATCCATCCGACGCCACCGGATAGATGGATGAAAAGACAACCGGTTTGGCTTCTTTAAATCCGGGCTGGACTGTATCGCAGGGACGATTATTGAGGGTAATGGTATCCCCGCAGCGGGTGTCACTGACTGTTTTGATGCCGGCAATCAGATACCCCACCTGACCGGCGGTCAGTTTTTTCCGGGGTACCCGAACGATTTGGAAAAACCCGACCTCCTCGACTTTGTAGACAGCATTGTTGGACATGAACTTGATACGGTCTCCCGATCTGATGGTTCCCTGGAAAATACGAAAATGAACGATGGTTCCCCTGAATGGATCATAGTGAGAGTCAAATATGAGACCTTTTAAGGGAGCGTCGGCATCCCCGATGGGATGCGGCAGTTTCTGGACGATACACTCAAGTAACGATTCGATGCCGATGCCTTCTTTTGCCGAAGTCTGAATGGCGGTATCGGGGTCAAGACCGAGGTCTTCTTCTATCTGAACCATGATCCTGCCAACATCGGCAGACGGTAAGTCTATTTTATTGATGACGGGTATAATATCCAGATTGTGTTCCATGGCAAGATATAAATTCGCCAGGGTTTGGGCCTCGACGCCCTGACTTGCATCAATCAGCAGCAACGCACCCTCGCAGGACGCCAACGCCCTGGAGACTTCATATGTGAAATCTACGTGACCGGGTGTGTCGATCAGATTGAGATGATAGGTCATGCCATCCTTGGCGGTGTAAGGCAGACATACAGTCTGGCTTTTGATGGTAATTCCCCGCTCTCTTTCGATATCCATGGTATCCAGGATTTGATCCTTGAAGTCCCGGTCCGAAACCATATCCGTAAATTGAATAAATCGGTCGGACAGCGTGGATTTTCCATGGTCGATATGGGCAATAATGCTGAAGTTTCTAATATTTTTCATGTCAAAATAAAATTGTGATAAGATTTTATTGTCGGTTGACAGTCAATTTTAATCTGGATATCATACTATTTTTGAGATGATCATCCAGAAACAGATTACTTAGCAATTTTATAGTACCCATGTCAACCAGGAGCTCCATTGCCCGGTTCGACAGAAACAAAAGGAATCAGTATATAGTGGAAGCGACCATACTGATAGTCGATGACGAAGAAGGCATTCGCCTGTCCATGCAGGAATTCGTGACGGTGTCCGGGTTCAAAACCTATACGGCGGTCAGCGCAGAAGAGGCCTTGGTGGTTCTTGAGGAACGTCATGTCGATGTCGTTATTACGGATATCATTCTTCCGGGGATGGATGGCCTTGAACTGACGGACGTGATTAAGAAAGATTACAATATCGATGTCATCGTGCTGACGGGATATTCCGGCGACTATTCGTATGAAGAGGCCATCAGCAAAGGAGCCAGTGACCTGGTATTCAAACCCATCCGATTCGAAGAGTTGCTCCTCAGATTAAAAAGGGTGTTGAAAGAACGAAAGCTTACAAACGAACGTTTGCAGATGCTCGAGAAGCTGAAAAAGCTGTCCATTACGGACGCTCTCACCAATCTATACAATTCAAGACATTTCTACAATCAGCTCAAGAGCGAAGTCGACAGGTCCACGCGTTACAACCACTCGCTTACCATGCTGATTTTGGATATCGATCATTTCAAGGACTACAACGACCGTTATGGCCATCTCGAGGGGGACAAGGTCCTGATGCGACTCGGGCAGGTAATCAAACTCCTGCTCCGGAAAATGGACTCGGCTTACCGGTATGGGGGTGAGGAATTCACCGTTATCCTCCCCGAGACCGATAGCGAAGAAGCTCTCACCGTTGCTCAAAGAATTCGAAAAGCGATCAAAGAAATTGTCTTTACCCCTGAGTCCGGAAAGAACACATTCATTACCATCAGTGTCGGTATGACCGCATACAGCCCGTCGGAAGAGTTGACGGAATTTATCCAAAGGGCCGACAAGGCATTGTATGGTTCAAAGGAAGGTGGTCGGGACCAGGTCTCGTCTCTTCTCGCCCAGGAATAGGCTGGTTAGGCTATTTTAGGTTTTTAGGCTGTAGGCTGTTAGACTGTTAGCTTAGGCTAACAGCCTACAGTCTAAACAACCTGATAAGTATAGTCTACAGCCTAATAGCCTGCAGTTTATTTAATCTTCACTTTCAAAAACAGGTCTCCGCGATCCCCCGTGGGTGTCAGCTTTCCCAG
>QMMS01000063.1 GCA_003647375.1 Deltaproteobacteria bacterium | reverse complement strand
GCTCATAATATCGGATAGTCTCCAGGTTTACATTTACCTTTTTTGCCAATTGCCCAATAGTAATTTTTTCCATTTTTCATCCTCCTAAAACAACATAAGACCCGTACCAAGGTACAGGTCAAGTAAATAAGTGTTTTTTTTTGAAATTGTTCAGCAGATAGATAAATTTAGTCTCCCAAGGCAGGGATTCTTTTTTTATGGAATATTTTTTATTGACAGCGTCCAAACAAGCCTATATATTCCAATTTAACGATATGGAGGCAATATGAAAGAATTCATCAAAGTCATGAAAGCCCTATCTGACCCCAACCGGGTAAAGATGGTTAAGCTACTCCAGCGCAAAGTGTTGTGTGTATGCGAAATCCAGGAAGCCCTTGGTTTGGCCCAGTCCACCGTCAGCAAGCACCTTAAGATATTGGAGGAGGCTGGCTTGATCATTTATTCCAAAGAAGGGCTGTGGGTTAATTACCGTCTGGATGATGGAGCTAAAAATCCATATGTAGCCAGTTTGCTTGGGAATCTGCGACATTGGTTAGAGGAAGATGTCGAGATTGCAACACTGGTGGCGCGATTGCCCGAGATCCGTCGGGAAACCATCTGCGGAAACTAATTTTTTTTTGGCCTCATTATATCGTTACATGACAAAATATGAATGTAGCCTCCCGCAACATCGCGGGTACGTTGTGAGGCCACCCAATAGGAGCAAGTGTTATGAAAGAGTATACCAAGTTATTGTTGATTGTAGGCGTATTTGTCGCCGCATATTATGTGCCTTGGAGCCATCCAGTCATCCGGCAATCCGGGCTGGAAGCCTTTATGATGCTGCAGGAATACGCCCGTGAACATGTACTGACCTGTTTGATTCCGGCTTTTTTCATTGCCGGGGCGATTGCCGTGTTTGTTTCCCAGGCCTCAGTGCTTAAATATTTTGGGGCTCAGGCCGGCAAAATTCTTTCTTATTCAGTAGCCTCCGTCTCGGGTACAATCCTGGCAGTTTGCTCCTGCACGGTGCTGCCGTTATTTGCCGGTATCTACACCCGCGGTGCCGGCATTGGACCGGCTACCGCCTTTCTCTATTCCGGGCCGGCTATTAACGTGTTGGCCATCACAATGACCGCCAAGATCTTAGGTTGGCAATTAGGTCTTGCACGGGCCATCGGTGCGGTGGTCTTTGCCATTGTCACCGGCCTTTTAATGGCTTTGATCTTCCGCAAAGATGACGCAGCACGCACCGCCGGGCAAATTTACGTGCCGGACGTCGGGGCCAAAGGACGCACACTCCTGCAAGACAGCCTATACCTCCTGACAATGGTGCTGATCCTGGTGTTCGCCGCCTTTGCAAAGCCGGCACCTGGATCGACAGGTCTTTGGCCAGCCATCTTCGCGGCCAAATGGTACATCACCATTACGCTGCTTATTGTCCTGACCTTCATGCTCAAAGTCTGGTTTACCAAGGAGGAGTGCACGAACTGGGTGGAATCCACATGGGGATTTATGAAGCAAATTTTTCCGCTACTGGCCGGCGGGGTGTTGGTGGCCGGCTTCATGCTTGGTCGTCCGGGTCACCCAGCGCTGATACCCGAGAACTACATTCAGTCCCTTTTGGGCGGCAATTCTATCTGGGCCAACCTGATTGCCTCGGTGGCCGGCGCCTTGATGTATTTTGCGACGCTGACCGAAGTGCCCATTCTGCAGGGGCTTCTGGGAGCCGGCATGGGCAAGGGACCAGCCCTTGCGCTACTGTTGGCGGGACCGGCCCTTTCCCTGCCCAACATGTTGGTGATCGGCAGCGTCATGGGGGTTAAAAAGACAGCGACATTTTGTGGTATTATCGTGGTCCTGTCCACCATTGCCGGGATGATTTATGGCGCATTTATTGCTTAGGGGATATTGTGAACGATGTTATTCAAATCCGCGTCGGTCAGCACCAAATTAGCATCATCGGTCTCAAGGAAGTACTGGCGGAAGTGGCGGAAACCATGACAGGGGCACCGGATGAAATAATTCAGAAAGAGCTTCTCACACGGCTCTCCAAGCGGAACTATATCACCAATAATGCGATAGATCAGTATAAACAGGCGTTCTTACGTGAATATAAGAAATTGGTCGGAGAGTCTTTCTCAGAGGAGTGCAGCAATGGGGTTGATATCAAGGTGCTTGGCCCTGGCTGCCCCAGTGTGAACGACTGGAGCAGGAAATGATGGCCGTTATGGCAGAAGTCGGGGTTGTGGGCGCACTGGATCATGTGCGTGACTTGACCGAAATTGGACGCTATGGCGTCATGAGCACCCCGGCGTTGGTAATCAATGGTAAAGTCAAAGCCGTGGGCTCAGTTCCGCCCAGGGCAAAACTTAAGGCCTGGATCGTTCAGGCCGCATAGAAAGGGGATAAAAATGGACATCAAAGTGTTGGGCCCTGGCTGCCCTAAATGCCAGCAGACGGAAAAAGTGGTCAAAGAGGCAGTGGCCGAAGCCGGTGTAGCGGCCGAGATTGAAAAAGTCACTGATACGATGAAAATAGCCGGCTTCGGTGTGTTCGGTACACCAGCCGTGGTCGTTGACGGAGAAGTGAAATCCGTGGGCAAGATTCCCAAAAAAGAAGAGGTTCTGGCCTGGATCAAGTAAGAACTTGCCGGGAAATTATTTATGAGACCTTTCAATAGTGTTTCCTTATCGAAACCACTACTTGAATTTATTCCAGAGCACACCAGCGTAATCAAACAAAAACTCGGTAGAAAAGAAGGGGGCTATAATGGCTGATAATTGTTGTGAAGGTGGTGCCGATATCATGATTTTGGCATGCTCGGGTGGCTCTAATGTGGGGCAGCTATCCAACCAGGCAGCCATTGAGTTAACCCAGGAAGGCTTCGGTAAGGTGTTCTGCCTGGCAGGCATCGGCGGGCAGCTTTCCGGCTTCGTGCAGTCAGCCAGGGATGTTCCGGTGATGGTGGCCGTTGACGGCTGCCCGGTGGGCTGCGCCAAGGCAATATTGGAGAACGCCCAGGTGCCGCTGAAACACTACATGATGATCACCGAAGAGGGCATCGAAAAGAACAAGAATTTCAATCTCGAACGTGCTGATATCGAACAGGTCAAGTCGGCTATCAGACGGATGGTGAGTGAAAACGGACCTGTTGAAGCGGTCCCGACGACGGGTGGCGGCAGTTGCACAAAGTGCTGAATCGATTTTATCAGGAGGAAACCACGAATCGCCCTAAAGGGCTTATAATGGGGAAATGCCACCATGTTACTTGAAAGTTACCGGTTGGAAATATTTAACTCAAAATGCAACCCCAGCGCCATGGGCGTACATTGTTTTGCCCATTTGGATCAGGATGTGAGAAAGGCATTGCCCTATTTGAACACTGTCCTGGGCAGCTTCGAATATATTCAGGACCCGCCTTCAGTAACTTTCAAGGCCCAGGGCAAACTGATTACCGTGCATAGCCACAAGATCGCTGTCAACGCCCTGAAGGACGAGGCTGAAGCGCGCAAAATCGTCGAGTGGCTCAAGCGGGAGATCAATGAGGCATGGGAAAACAAAGAAAACATCGAGCCAAGCTTAAAGGGTGCCCCCCGGCCACAGTTGTTCGAAATTTTCAAACTACTCCCAAAGACCAACTGCCGCGAGTGCGGGGAACCCACCTGCATGGTGTTCGCCGCCCGAGTGGCTGAAGGGGCCAAAGGGGCCGATGCCTGTACACCCCTGGATTCGGATCAACTTCTGAAAATGGAGGACTACATGGGCAGATTCAACCTGGCAGATTGATACGCCCTCCGTAAATACCGGGAAGGATTAAAAAAGAAGAATGAACCGGCCTGATCTGAATGATACATACGATCCATACCAGGTTCTGGGCATAACCAAAGGCGCCGACAAGTTGACGATCAAAAGGGCGTATCGACATCTGGTCAAACGTTGCCACCCGGACCTGAATCCAAATAAACCGGGAGCAGAATCCCGTTTCAAACAGATTCAATATGCTTATGACGTCATCATGCAAACCGATGAAATGCCTGGTGGAATGAAGCCACACGGTCGATATCCAGAATACGGTTATCACCAAGACCTGCATCCATTTGAGAGCTTCTATTGGATGTGTAAGCTGTACTTATCCAAAAATAAAGCTTGATCTTAACCAAAAAGTTGGTGAGACTGAATTCACTATGGGTCATAAGTTTTTCAAAATTATTGTTGTCTTGACCGTGGCTCTGAGCATGGCTACCGGTGGGGCGTGTACCGCCCTTTCACCGCAAGCAGGCAAATCACCCTGTCAAAAAAACCGGAACCTGAACGACGGCCTCGGAAAAACCACCGCCGGTACCTGCCATGTACATCCATGCCGGACCCAGAAGGGCACCCTTTTCCTCTTACCGAATTCACCATCCGGACGGTCTAAGAGTGAACAGATCTCGCATCTGCTTAAAATAGACTCATCGGTTGAAGCACCACAGACCTTATCCTTATCTCACTATAAATATAGCAAGGTTTTGCTGAAATTACCTTTATCATATATCCCACCGCCTTTATTCTCTTTTCACTGTTCCCTGATTTGTTAACTCCTCATCCGACAAATTAATCGTGACCGTCTTGCCTTTCAGGGTCAGATAGGCCCGCCCGGATGATGGATTATATGCCCCACGAATCGTTTTCCAATACACGGATTCATATGGTAATGCCATTCGATGATATATTTTGAACTTACAAATTAAGGAAATGATTACGATGCACTTTGCAATTGTTCGATCTGAATTCAAGCACGCCCTACGATATGGACTGTTTTTCCTCTTGCTTTTGTTTCTGACCGCAGGATTTCAACATGAATCGATGGCAGACACCTTGGGTGAACGCTATCCTGGGCTCACCAATGGGCTGCTCAAATCTGCAGTGCTGGAAGCGATGGATGCCGATACGCTGTTGATATCCGGTGATATTCGCATCAAACAATCACAGCTCATGGCGACTACACAGCAGCAGGAGCCCAAGTTGCGTTTACAGCTGGAAAAAAACCTGATTTTCGTACTCGAGCAGGAAGCCACCCAGCAAATCCTTCTCCGGGAAGCCCAAAGAGCCGGTATTTCTAATGACCAAGGGAATGACAGCCAGGCGATACAGCGTCTGTTCGAACAGATGATGCAATCGCTTTCCGTATCCGAAAACGAAATGCGCACATTTTATTCCGCTAACAAGGAAATGATGGGCGGCGCTCCTTTTGAACAGGTGGCCGATAACATTCGCGGGTATTTGCTTCAGGACAAAAAACAACAGATGGTGGAAAATTATATCCAGGGACTGGGCAATAAATCAAAAATACGTCTTAATGAACAGTGGACAGCTGAGCACGGACGATTGGCCAAGACAACCCCGTGGACAGGGCCCGGCGGTCGGGCAAACCGACCATGGTTGAATTCGGTGCCACGGGGTGTGTCCCCTGTGACATGATGCAGCCCATACTGGAAAAGCTGCGCAAGGATTTTCCCGATAAACTGAATGTGGTCTTCGTGCATGTACGCGAAGATAAGATTCTGGCTTCTCGCTTCGGTATCCGGTCCATACCGGTGCAGGTATTTTACGACACGCGGGGCGAGGAGGTATTTAGGCACACGGGGTTTTTCGCACAAACAGAAGTGGACAAGCAGCTTGCAGCAATGGGGGTTAAAAAATGAAAAAGAACCAGAAATTGTTAGGAATTTCTGCAGTGGGGTTTATTGTCGCATTGGTGATATTCGGTGCTGTTCGGTCGCAATATTTGCTAACTCCGTGTGATACAAGCGCTTTATCGACACAATCTACCGCGATAAAGGCACTCGGAAAAGTGACCATGATTGACTTGGGAGCTACCGAGTGCATCCCCTGCAAAATGATGGCCCCCATCATGGAAGAGCTGGAAAAAGAATATGCCGGCAAGGCCGACATCATCTTCATCGATGTGTGGAAAAACCCGGACCAGGCCAAAAAATATGGTATCCGCGCTATCCCAACACAAATATTTTTCGACGCCGAAGGTCGTGAAGCCTTTCGCCACGAGGGTTTTATGGATAAAAAAAGTATCGTTCAGAAGCTTGCAAAGCTGGGCGTTTCATAATATGAACGCTGCCCCTAAACACAACTCGGGACAATAAAGGAGTTAATCCAATTATGTTCGATCAATTCTTAGTCACTGTCAACCTGTGGATGTCAAGCGGTTCGGGCATCGCTGCAATAGGTGCCTTTACCTGGGGCATGGTGAGCGTGCTCTTCAGCCCCTGCCACCTAGCATCCATCCCGCTGATCGTGGCATACGTGGGCGGCCAAGAAAATGCCCTAAACCCCCGCAGGGCCAGCTGGTATGCCGGCGCCTTCACCATTGGGCTGTTTATCACTATCGCCGCCGTAGGCATTGTGTGTGCGCTTTTGGGACGCATGCTTGGCGATGTGGGCATCTGGTGGCAGGTACTGGTTGGTGTTGTATTGATCTGGGTGGCCCTGGGCATGCTGGGGGTGCAGGCCTGCTCCATGTCAGGCTCATTGCTTTATCGACTCAAGTTGCGCGGGATCCATGGCGCTTTTGGTTTGGGCCTGGCCTATGGTGTTTTATCGGGTTCCTGCACGTTCGGATTTATCGCCCCGATTCTGGCCATCGTTTCAGTACAGCAGAAAATCGTCACCGGCTCGCTGATGATGATCCTCTTTGCTTTAGGGCACTGTCTGCCCATTGCCGTGGCCGGCAGCTCCACGGCAATGGTGCGCAAACTCACCGAAAACAGTACCTGGCAGGGAGCCGGATTGTGGTTCCGGCGCAGTGCCGGTGTCGTGATCGCCTTGCTGGGGGTTTATTTTATTTCCAACCCGTTTCTTGGCGGCGCCTGACCGGAAACAACGATCTTGTTTCTGCCGACATACTCGCGGCTATCGATAAACCGCGGAGGAAAACTCGTGACCTGTCTGGGTCATAATATTAAAAAAAAATGAATATAAAGGATATGTAACATGAAAAAAAGAACTTTTGTAGTAGCATTGATCCTCTTGGCGGCCTGCTTCACAACCGCCTATGCGAAAGACCAGTCTCTGGAAGGCTATCTTTCCGAATTCGACTACCAGGCCAGGAAAGATATGAAGATCGATAGCAAATCATTAGTCAAAGGTCTCATGGAAGTTAAAATTCAATTAATTGACATTCGTTTCCAGGAGGAATTCGAAGCATGGCGCATGGGAAGCGCGATCAATATTCCACTGAATGAACTGCCAGAAAGACTGGATCAATTGCAGAAAGATAAAATTATCGTCACGGCCTGTCCGCACAAGGACCGTGCCATCCTGGCGATGGCCTATCTGAGAACCAAAGGGTTCCGGTCAAAGTATCTGGTCGACGGCCTGGTGGGGTTAGCCGAACATCTGCGCGGGGATAAAGCAAGGGATTTCGTCAATTCCGTTCAATCAAAGTAGGTGCATATTCAGGTGATTAATGAATAATTCATTGAAGCAATCTATCTGGCAGGCACCCGTTCTCGCTGTGCTGGCCGGGATATTGACCATCGGTGCCAATCATTGGCGTGCCGACAGCATACCGATAGTTGGCGAATGGTCTGTTGAGACACGTTTTTCAGATGCTCTGGGCGAAAGCCTGGTCGTAACTCTGGAGCAGGCCAGTCAACTCTTTACCAAGGGTAATGCTCTTTTCGTGGATGCACGACCGCAAAACCTGTATGCCCAAGGGCATATTCGCGGAGCCTTGAGCATTCCCTGGCAGGATGTGGACCGCTATTTCATGGATGCGGCCGACAAACTGGACGACTCGAAAACGATTATTACCTACTGCGACGGTGAAAGCTGTACATTGAGTCATGAACTGGCCAACTTTCTAAAAGACATGGGTGTTGAAAATGTTCGTCTGCTTGTCAATGGCTGGACCATATGGCAAGAAGCCGGACTGCCGGCCGATATGGAGATGAATTGATAAAATGAGTGAAGAAATAAATAGGGAACCAAACGATGCCCATGAATGGGACGACGAGCATGACAGCGACCCGCTTGCGGCAGAAAAAAGCGGTCATTCTGACCATCATCACCATGGACCGGATCCCAGTGACACCAGCGGGTCCCGACTGCTGATCACCCTGGCCCTGAATTTCCTCATTCCCACGGCCCAGGTCATAGGCGGCCTGATGGCCAACAGTGTGGCCCTGATTTCAGACGCGGTTCACAATTTCAGCGATTTTACGGCCGTGCTGATTTCATACATCGCCTATCGTATCGGTCACAAGGGTGCGACTGTGGCCAATACCTTTGGGTACCGGCGGGCTGAAATCATGGCGGCTTTGATCAACGTTATTCTTTTGGTCGGCGCTTCGGGGGTCATCCTTTACCATGCCATGCATCGTTTTCTACATCCCCAGGCGATCAATGGCCTTGTGGTGATCGTTCTGGCGGGCGTCGGAGTGATCGGCAACGGATTGTCAGCCGTACTGCTGCACCGGGACGCTGCCCACAGTTTGAACATGCGCGGGGCCTTCCTGCACATGGTAGGCGATCTTTTGACTTCCGTGGTAGTTCTCATCAACGGTGTATTGCTGATGTTTTATCCGTGGTACTGGCTCGATCCCCTGCTCTCTGTGCTCATCGTGGCCTTTATCCTGAAAACCGGCTGGAGCCTTCTAAGGGAATCTACTGCTGTGCTGATGAATGCCACCCCCGGTCATATCCATCTTGAAAAAGTCCGCGCCTTCCTGGCCGATCTGCCTGGCGTTATTGGGGTACACTACCTGCACGCCTGGCAGGTTTCTTCTGATAGCACCGCTTTTTCCTGCCATGTTGTGGTGCCCGACCAACCGGTCAGTCATACCGCCCAACTGAATAAGCGCATCCGGCATGAATTGCGGCACCGCTATAACATCGACCATCCAGTGCTGCAATTTGAAACCGCCGACTGCGGCCAGGGGACCCTGCTGTGCGAAATGGCTTGCAACGGCGATCCCGAGCATGCATCGGAAACCAAAAACAGCGGCACACCGGATGCAGCGCAAGGCACCTACCGGGTTCAGCCAATCGTGTTCCATGTGCTTCGTTTAGCCCTGGGAGGCGTATTCCTGTACGCCTGCTACGACAAGATCCTGCACCCTCTGGCGTTTGCCGAAGCGGTTTACAATTACCAGATTCTGCCGGATGCAGCAGTCAACCTGGTGGCCCTTATCCTGCCCTGGATAGAGTTGCTGGTGGGGTTGTGCCTGGTAAGCGGCCTCTGGCTGCCGGGCGCCACGTTGATGAGTACAGGCATGCTGACCGTATTTATATCCGCTCTTTTATTCAATCAGGTCCGAGGACTGGACATTCACTGCGGATGTTTTGCCACCGCTACCACCGCAAGTCCTGCCGGATTGTGGACCATTGTGCGTGACTTAAGTTTTCTGGCCGCATCAGTATATATCAGTCTATATGTTTTTTTCCTGCGACCGGCGGCTTCAAAACTGCCAGGAACACAACGCCAACCATAAAATCGGTCTAACCATAGGAGCTAATATGTCGCTGAACAAACGATGGTGCCTTAGCATTATGTGTGCTCTGCTTGTTCCTGCTTTAGCCTGGGCGGCTGACACTCCGTCCCGGGAGCCGCAGGCATTTCTTCCTGAAAATGTCTTTGAATTTCAAACGGTGGTGGAAGGCCGCCAGGTTGCCCATGGGTTTGTTATTCAAAATAAGGGCGATGCAGATCTTCTCATCCACGATATCAAATCCGGCTGAGGCTGTACGGCCGCGACCAGTACGCGGCAGATCCCTCCCGGGCAGGAGGGGCGCATCCAGGTTAACGTCAGCACCGGAGGCTACGGCGGTAGGAAAATTCGTGAAAGTGTACGCATTAAAACAAATGATCCGAACCGGCCCTGGATTGAAGTGGCCGTAACCGGCATGGTGGAAAAATTCGCAGAAATAAGCCCGGAAAGGGTACTTTTGAAAGGAAAGGTGGGGGAACCTATCCAGGTAGACGTGGTGATCATCCCCAGGAAGGAATATCCGTTTACCATTGAACATCTAAGAGCCAGAAAGGGAAATCTAAGATCCAAAAAGGGAAAATTTTTCCAATACGAATTGAAGGAGCGCTGCACTGACGGCAATAACCGCTGCGTCATCCGGGTGAAGAACACTCTACCCCAAAAGGGCCGTTACGCGGATGTCCTTGATGTCACAACCGACAGCAAAATAAGACCCAATATCCCCATTTACATCATCGGAATGATCCAATGAATATGAGAGAAAGATCATGAATCTGAAACCCGTACAACTCCAGTTGACTAAAAACGATATCGACGAGATCATGCACATCAGTCTGGACGATGATCACGATCGCGCCCTTATTTTCGTAAAATCCATCCTGGCCAAGAGAGTTGAAAAAGCCCTGCAGCGCCATTGAGTGCCGGTCTTCGAGGCCTGTTACGGCCCCAATCAAACCGAGGTAGGAAAGATAAACTGATATGACCATCACAAACGCAATGCGTTCAATTATAACCACGGCACTGGTTTTATTTCTTGCCGACATTGGACTTGGGTATGCCGGGAATCTACATAACGTCGTCATCATTTCCATTGACGCCCTGCATCCCAACGCCCTCCGGGAGGCGGATATCCCAACGCTCCGACAATTGGTGGAATCCGGCACCTATACCCTTAAAGGCCGAAGCACAGACCCGCCCAAAACACTGATCGCACACACGGCAATGTTCACGGGGATGAGCCCTGAAAAAAACGGTAAAACGGATAATTCCTGGATGCCGGGACAAGGTGCAATCGAGAAACCCACAATTTTCAACAGTGCAAAATCTAACAAATATCAAACCGGATATTTTTACAGCAAACAAAAACTGGGGTACCTTGTCAACGATGCAATCGATGTGCACCGGCTGTCCCGAGATAATGCCATCGACCTTGCCGAAGCATTTATCAAGACCCCGGGTTCACATTTTTTATTCCTGCATGTAAGCGGGCTAGATCAAGTAGGGCCGGAGTATGGATGGATGTCCCCGGAATATTTGGAAGAATTGTCCTTCATTGATGACTACCTATCCTCACTGGTCGAATTGATCAAAGACAAACAACAATACCTGATCATCATTACCAGCGATCATGCCGGCCATGACAAAATACACGGCAGCCAGGACCCGGAAGATTACCGGTTGCCCTTGATCATTTGTTCGGATGCTGTATCTGTCGAGCGTTATAAGAATATTTCCTTTTCAGTGGTCGGTTTGAAAAAAATTATCGAAAACCTGCTTGAGAAAGACGTGTTTTGAATCTTTTCACCAGCAGCTACAGACATCAATTGCTTCAATAGATTGATTATGAGCAGTCTTCAGATATCAACCGATCTCGTTCTTCTACTTGACATTTCTCTGGGTACTTTGTAAACAATTTTCATTTCGTTATTTTTCGAAGTATAGATTTATTAACCATGAGACAACTGGTAAGGACCACCAAAGCAATCGCTGATGAGAGCCGGATTCGAATCCTCGGTGCACTGAGGAGCCGGGAGTTGTGCGTATGCCAGTTGATCGAACTCTTGGGTCTGGCCCCTTCTACTGTTTCCAAACATCTGTCAATCCTTAAAAATGCCCGCCTGGTTAACAGCAGAAAGCAGGGGCGGTGGATGTACTACCGATTGGCCGGTGAGGATGCGCCTGAAGCGATTAAAACTGCTTTGGCATGGGTTTTGTCGTCCCTGGCGGATAAACATAGGACAGTTGAGGATGAACAACGATTGATAGAGATTCTTAAAATTGATCCGGAAATTCTGTGCAGCCGTCAAGCCCAAACCGATAGGTGCGAGGCCCGGGTTTGAGCATGCTTCATTAAATCAGGGTTTTTAAGCCACAGACATTAAAAATCGGAGGTAACCAGCATATGAATACAGACCAGAGCCCTCCCGGCGAACGCAAGATGACCAGCATCTTTGAACGCTTTCTCTCCTTGTGGGTTGTGCTGTGTATTATCGTCGGCATTTTACTTGGTAAAGCCGCACCTGGCATAGCCCGATATCTCGACAGCCTGGCCATTTCAGTTAACGGCGCACCGGTGGTGTCCATCCCCATTGCCATCTGCCTCTTTTTTATGATGTACCCTATTATGGTCAAAATTGATTTCGGTGAGGTCATCAAGGCTGGCAAAAGCGGCAAACCGGTGTTCCTGACCCTGTTCATCAACTGGGCCATCAAACCATTTACCATGTATGCGATTGCCACTTTTTTTCTCGGCACTCTGTTTTACAATTTTATTGGGCCCGATGCTGTGGATCTGGTTAAGATGCCTTTTGGCTTGGATTTGCCGGTTGGTGCGTCACACGGCGCGGGTACTGTTGTGCTTGTGGATGGTATAAAGATGTTGGAAGTGCCCTTGTGGCGCAGTTATCTGGCCGGATGCATTCTGTTGGGGGTTGCACCCTGTACAGCCATGGTGCTGGTGTGGGGCTTCCTCTCGAAAGGCAATGATGGATTGACCCTGGTGATGGTGGCCATCAACTCGTTAACCATGCTGGTACTCTACGGCGTGCTGGGTGGGGTTCTGCTGGGCGTAGGACGCCTGCCCGTACCCTGGCAAGCCTTGCTGCTCTCCATCGGCATATACGTCGCCTTGCCTCTTGTGGCGGGATACTTTTCTCGTAAATGGATTATTGCCACCAAGGGAGAAGCTTGGTTCAAAGAAAAATTTTTACATGTCCTGACCCCGGTAACGATCATCGCACTGCTGATCACCCTGGTGTTGCTGTTTTCCTTTAAAGGTGAGGTGATCGTCAGCAATCCCCTTACAATCCTGTGGATCGCCATACCGTTATTTATTCAGACCATACTAATATTTTCACTGGGATACGGCCTGGCGCGCTTGCTGAAGCTTCGATACGAGGATGCCGCCCCCGCGGCAATGATTGGCGCCTCCAATCATTTCGAAGTGGCCATCGCCACGTCTACCATGCTATTCGGCCTCTCGTCCGGCGCAGCCCTGGCTACTGTGGTGGGTGTACTCATCGAAGTGCCGTTAATGCTCATGCTGGTTAAAATCTGCCTTGGCACACAGGGATGGTTCAGCAATGCCCGTTAGTCAGGCAAAGACCGTTCGCAGTGTCCTAGACGCCTGCACGGATTGCGATATATGCCGGTTTCTCATGGATGAAAGCTGCCTGCTTTTTCCGGAGCTTTACCGCCTGTATGACAAGGAAAAAGAGGAGGGCCATCCTGTTAGTGAAGATGAACTGCAGCGACTCTCAGAGCTTTGCACACTCTGCGGCCTGTGTCCATGTCCCAACATCCGGGGTGATGTGATCCAGGCAAAAACGGAGCGGGTTTCAGCTAAAGGCTTGCCGCTTCATATTCGTCTCCTGGCCGATGTTCAACGCATTGGACGATGGGGAAGTCTTGCCCCTAAAGCCTTGAACAAGGCCTTTTCATTTTCCCCTGTCAGTCGTTTTACCAAAAAAGTCGCAAGGATTCATCCACGACGCAATCTACCCCGACTACCCGAGGAGAATTTCTTTGTTTGGGCACGCAAGAAAGGCCTGGATCGTGAAGCACATCAATCTCCAAAAGTAGCTTATTTTGTCGGATGCACTGCCGGATATCTCTTTCCCGAGGTCGCCCAGGCCACTGTGGCGGTTTTGCAGCACAACGGGATTTCCGTCCATGTGCCGCCCCAGCAGTGCTGTGGTATGCCAACCATGCTTGAAGGAGATGAACGAACGACATTCGAGCGGGTTCGTTTCAACGTGCAAGCACTTCTAAAAGCCCTTCAAAACGGATACAAACTTGTATGCTCTTGCCCAACCTGTGGGTTTTTGATGAAAGTGCTTCTAAATGAGGGGGCTTGCTATTCCAAGGCCTATCAACGATCTGTAAATGCTGACGAGTATGAAATGAAAGTCCCGGGAAAAAAGACCAAAAAGAATGGTTTCATTCGTCTAAAAAAGTCAATGTATGAAAAAATACTAAAGGACGACGCCTATTTTTCAAGCCTCAACCCTCTGGAACGAATCTCCTTGTCGGAAAACATTTTGGACATGGGCGAATATCTGAATAGGTTGCACCGAAATAAGCTGCTGAGGTCCTATTCTGACAAACTGAATACCCACATGGTTTATTATGCCCCTTGCCACCAACGTGAGCAAGGAATCGGGAGCCCCTACCTGGATATGTTGAATTTGATTCCAGGCTTGAAGATTGAACAGGTCGGTGGCGCTATGGATTGTTGTGGAATGGGCGGCAGTTTAGGTTTTAAAGAAGCGTTCTATGATAAATCCATGGAACTCAGCGCACCCTTGATCAAAAAAATCAAAAATGCTGATCCGCATGCCGTTATAACGGAGTGCTTGTCCTGTCGACTCCAATTTCAACACCAGTTGCCGTATCCAGTGTACCATCCGATTGAGATTCTCCTGCGTGCATACGAGAGTAACAAGACAAGAGAAAAAGAGTATTAATATGAAGAAGATGCTTATCGTCGGCGGCAGCGACGCCGGTATCAGTGCGGCTCTACGTATAAAAGAGCTGGACCTGCAAGCAAAGGTCAGCGTGGTAGTGGCCGACGCCTTTCCCAACTTCAGCATCTGCGGGCTGCCGTTTTACCTTAGCGGCGAAGTGCCCGACTGGCGGACGCTGGCCCACCGGAGCGTCGAAGAGATCGAACAGCACGGCATCGATCTGCTGCTCGAACACCGGGCACTGGCCATTGATTCGGAAGTCAAGCAGATGCATGTGCGATCGGATGATGGAACTACTTGCCAGTTAGAATATGACAAACTGCTGATCGCCACAGGTGCCGAATCGGTTGAGCCTCCCATCGGAGGTTTGGAAAACCCTGGCGTCTTTTTTTTGCGCTGGATAGATGACAGCTTTGCTGTAAAGAAGTTTCTCGACCGGGAAAACCCTAATAAGGCCGTTATCATCGGCGGTGGTTACATCGGCTTGGAAATGGCCGATGCCTTGACCCACAAGGGGATAACGGTCACCCTGTTGGAATTCGCTCCAGAGGTGTTGACGACGCTGGACCCAGAACTTGGCGCTTTCATCAGGGCTGAGCTTCAATCAAAGGGAGTGCGGGTGGTCACGGGACAGGCGGTCCAGCACATATCGAGGAATGAAAATATTTTAACGGTGCATACCGCATCCGGTGAAACTGTAACCGCAGACATGGTTCTCGTGGCGGCCGGAGCCAAACCCTCTACACAGCTCGCCCGATCCGCCGACATCGGCCTTGGGGCTGGAAATGCCATCCAGGTGGACAGTCACATGGCCACCCAAACGACGGACATTTGGGCGGCCGGGGATTGCGTCCAGACTTGGCACCGCATACTCGAACGCCATGTTTACATGCCATTGGGAACCACGGCCCACAAGCAGGGCCGGGTGGCAGGAGAGAACATGCTGGGTGGATCTTGCGAATTCAAGGGAAGCCTAGGGACCCAGGTGGTCAAGGTCCTCGACCAGGTGGCCGCAAGAACAGGTCTGCGAGAGCACGAAGCGTCCGAAGCCGGTTTTGATCCGCTGACTGTAATGCAGACTACCTGGGATCATAAGGTGTACTATCCCGGTGCCAAGGAAATGCACATCAGATTGACCGGGGATCGATCAACCGGACGTCTTCTCGGAGCCCAACTGGTCGGCCATCGTGAATCTGAGGTTTCCAAGCGGGTCGACATCGTTGCCACCGCTTTGTATCACGGCATGGCTGTAAAAGAGCTTTGCGACCTGGATCTTTCCTACACGCCGCCGCTGTCTTCTCCATGGGATCCTATTCAGATGTCGGCTATGCTTTGGTGTTCCAAATTGTAACTTCAAACCTCGCAGGCAGCAGTTTCAATCTACTTAAAAAGGATCATCTATGACAAAATTTCTGAGGTTCATGTTCACTGGATTAATGCTTTCTTTTTTGGTTGGGGCGACGACGTTTGCCGATGGTACAAAAAAAACAGCTATCCCAACAGTGCCAACACCTGGGCAAGTTACCATGGTTGATTTAGGAGCAAAAAAATGCATTCCTTGCAAGATGATGGCTCCCATCATTGCCGAACTCCAAAAAGAGTATAAGGATCGAGCTTCAATTATTTTTATTGATGTTTGGAAGCATCGTGAGCAGGCCCAGCGTTTCGGTATTCGTGGTATTCCGACTCAAATTTTTTACGATAAACACGGTAAAGAAATTAAACGTCATGTTGGATTTTTAGATAAAAAAAGCATCGTAGCTGTTTTTGAAGAGTTGGGTGTTCCTGAATAAGTCAGCAATTTAATGGCAATCATTTTCTATCAACCAATGAGTGGATGTCCGATGCTTCTCTCAATCCTGGTATGGTTACGCTACACAATGGAAAACAGTCGTTGTAACTAATGTGGCACAATGTTTCTCCGTATCGTTGGTGTGACCATTGCAGGATTAGGCCGCTATTTAATAATCCGATCACCTCTCGATTGCATTTCACAGGCCACTTCAAAAGAGAGATAATATCTCTTGTTATATTAAAGCTTACTTATGTAAATACCAAGCTGCACATCCGTGTAGATAGTGAAGATTACGTCAAAATCGGCGATTGTACCTAAATTAAAATTGTATGATTAAGTCTAAGCTATTAAAATAACAATATAAATTGATCTAATCAATTGTCTGCCAGTACCTTTCAGAGGTGTTGATTTCTATATCATGTCAATAGTATCTGTATATTTAGAGGAGGCTTCAATTACAGACCTATCAAGGATTCGATAGATTATTATCACGGCTGACAGCGATAATGTGGATATCTAATAATATTTATATCATAATTATGGAGACGACGCACGGGATTGGCCCAGGGCTTACAGACTAATCGTCTTCAGCAGCCTACAGTCTGCATATCAAAAGTGGCTCGACCCATCCCAGCAATGCGTGCACATTTTATCCTTAGGCATGCCGATGGCATCCACAAGATCCGGCAGTTTCTGGTAAACCAGGGATGTCAGGCCGAGCCTTTGACGGATGCCTTCGATCATTTCGAGATTCTTTTCCGAGTCTGCGGAAGCATACTCAGGAAGAAAGTCGGTCTCGTTTCCTTCCAGTTTATAGATAACCTGACGCCCGGCAAGATCGAGAGTCGATCTTGATGTGGAAAAATGCAGGAATTCACGCGGATAAATAAGGGTCGGACAAGCTGGTCGCATGTGGACTTCACCGGCACCATATTCAAAAAGTTTTTGAATGTTGTCTTTGAGCTGGGTCCCGCGAACAATGGAGTCTTCACAAAAAAGAAGCCGCTTTCCCTCGATCAAATCCCGGATAGGAATAAGCTTCATCCTTGCGACAAGGTCTCTCTGTTCCTGATTCTGCGGCATGAAGCTACGCGGCCAGGTGGGCGTATACTTGACAAAAGGCCGGATATAGGGAATCTGTTTTTCGTTGGCATACCCGATGGCAT
>QMMS01000062.1 GCA_003647375.1 Deltaproteobacteria bacterium | reverse complement strand
GTTTATTGAGTTTATTGGGTTTATTGGGTCTATTGGGTTCGTTGGGTTTATTGAGTTCCTCGGGTTGGTTGGGTTTCAGGATTTTCGGTGATGCCCGGAACCGATTGCAACTCAACAAACACAATAAACGCAAAGAACAAATAGCACTTTGAATTCTTGACCCCTGTAAACCTCCGGGGTAGTATCTATTCAAGATGGCCCAAAATATATAACCCAACCCTAACCAGGTCAAGCACCATATGGCAACAACAGATAAAAGATACAACGATCTCAACACCTACCTGCGCAACCAATTTGGATGCCGGGTTCAGAAAATTACCGTCGATGCCGGTCTGACATGCCCGAATCGGGACGGCGCCATCTCCACCGAAGGGTGCATCTTCTGCAACGACCGGGGATCGGGAACAGGGGCTCACAATAGAGGACTCTCCATCACCCGGCAACTCGAACAGGGGAAAGCAGCGCTATCGAAACGTTACAAAGCCAAGAAATTTCTTGCCTATTTCCAGTCGTTCAGCAACACATATGCCCCTGTTGAAACCCTGAGACGCCTTTACGAAGAAGCCATCGGTGTAGACGGTATCGTGGGCATCTCCATTGGAACCCGGCCGGACTGCATCGACCAGGACAAACTGGCACTGCTACAGGAATTAGCCGGAAAATGCCTTGTCTGGATCGAATACGGGCTCCAGTCCGCCCACGACAGCACCCTGTCCCTGATCAACCGGGGACACGATGCAGCCTGCTTTGCGAGAGCCGTTGAGAAAACCCAAAGCAGAGGAATTCAGATATGTGCGCATGTCATCCTGGGATTGCCGGGTGAAACCACTGCCCACGTGCACGATACCGCCAAATTTATTTCACGACTGGGCATCCACGGCGTCAAACTCCATCTACTCTATGTCATCAAGGGCACGCGGCTTGAAACCATGGTCCAACAGGAATCATACCGCTGCCTGACACAGGCTGCCTATGTCAATCTGGTGTGTGACTTTCTGGAGCGAATTCCCGATGACATGATCGTTCAAAGGCTGACCAGCGACCCGCACCCCCATGAACTGGTCGCACCCCACTGGTCCCTGAACAAGATGGAAACCCTGTCTCGGATTCAAGCAGAACTGGAACGCCGCGATACCCGTCAGGGCAGCTTTTCTTGACAATGCCCTTAATTTACAATACCCTAAATTGAACAAAAATGGGTGGTTTTAGGCTCATGTGCACCAATCTGACAGGACCGGGAAGCCGGAGGGAAGAAACCATGTCTGATTATTCAGACTGGCACATTCTTGTCATCGATGATGAAAAAGACATTCTGGATGTCATGTATCTCGCCCTGAGCGATAATGGCTACCAGGTAACAACCGCTCCGGATGGAACAACCGGCCTTGAATTGTGTCGTGAGACGCCTCCCAGGATTGTGATCACTGATATCCGAATGCCGGGAATGAACGGCCTCGAGGTTCTGGAGGCAGTCAAAAAACTCGATCCGGATATCGAGGTGATCGTCTGTACCGCTTTCGCAGAAATGGATCTCGCCATCCAGGCCCTTCAACTCGATGCCTCTGATTTTATCACCAAGCCCATCAGCGACCATGCCCTGCACCTGTCTCTGGAGCGCGCAAAACAACGTTACACATCCCGTAAAAAACTTCAGGACTACGCAAAATTCCTTGAAAGACAGGCAGCGGACCAGGCCCAGATTCTTCACCAGGACAAAATGATGTCGCTCGGAAGACTGGCCGCCAGCGTAGTTCACGAAATTAATAATCCGCTCTCAGGCATTCTCAACTACAGCCGGCTCATGTCCAAAATCCTGAAAAAACGCCCTTTGAAAGAGGAAAAAATAGATAAATTCACACAATACCTGGAACTCGTGGAAACCGAGACAGAGCGGTGTTCACAGATCGTTTCGAACCTCCTGGCCTTTTCCAGAAAATCGCCGCCTTCCATGGGCCCTGTTCGAATTCAGGAACTTCTCCAAAAATGCATATCCTTGAGCCAACACAAACTCGAGTTACAGAACATTGCCTTGACCACATCCTTTCAACCCGACTTTCCGGCAATCCAGGGAGACGCCAATCAACTGCAGCAGTGCATCATTAACCTGATCTTCAATGCCATCGACGCCATGCCGGAGGGTGGGAATCTTCACATTGAGAGCCATTATCATGCTGATAAAGCCCATGGTACCCTTGCGATAACGGACACGGGCGCCGGAATCCCAGAGGATAATCTGCCGCACATCTTCGAACCCTTTTTTACAACCAAGCAGGAGGGCTACGGCGTGGGTCTGGGGCTCTCGACAGTGTATGGTATTATCGATCGCCACAACGGGAAAATCGATGTCGAGAGCCGCCCGGGGCACGGCACGACTTTTTTTATCAGGCTGCCGGCAGCGTGAGCTGATAGCAACCTATGAGCTATCGCCTATCAGCTATGACCCAACAAAAGCGACATCGTCGCATCAAATAAAATTGCAAATGCCCATAGATCAAAAAAAAATAGATGTCATACGGAGCAATCAATTCCTGGCAATCCTCGATGAACTTGGCGTAGGCGCCTTTACTGTGGACCTCAACCGGAAGGTGAAGTCCATGAACCTGGCTGCCCAGGCACTCATGGGTTTGAAAGAAAACGATGTCAAAGAAAAGGATTGCCGTGAAATCTTTACCGGTGTTCCCTGCATGACCACATGTCTCTTAAGGGGAAACAGCAATGCCGTCACGGATGAGCCTGACGTGGAAGTCATCAATGAAAACGAGACCGCACGATTGTTAACACGGATGGCCATCCCGATTTATGACGCAAGCTATCAACTGGCAGGCTGCCTCACCATTCTCCAGGACCATTCCCCTATCGCAGATTTGATTGATCGTATCCATTACGAAGAGCGTAGCCTGAAAATAATCCTGGACAATCTCGATGTCGGTATCTTTACGGTCAACCGGGGTGGCTACATTACCTTTTTCAATCATAAGGCCGAAAAAATATCCGGCTATGGCCGCCGCCAGGTTCTCGGAAAATCCTGTTCAACTATTTTCGGGAAAGGCGAAGCCAACGACCTCTTCTCTTTAAAAAAATCTATCAGAAAAGGAATCAAGCAGAGCGTCCGGCATGAAGAAATAATTTCCAAGGCCGGAGAAAAGGTTCCCGTCAGGGCCAACGTCATTGCCCTGAAAAATGAAAAAGACGCTATCGTCGGTGGGCTGGCCACGTTTCATGATCTGACCCTCGAGCACCAGTTGGATCAGGTTATCAGCAACCGATACACCTTCCATGATATGATCGGCAAGAGCCCCGAGATGCAGAAAGTGTTTGAAACCGTCTCCGTCATTGCCGGAACCGACGCTACCATCCTCATTGAAGGGCCCACGGGAACCGGCAAGGATCTCCTGGCAAAAGTCATCCACTCCTCCAGCCAACGGGCATCCTGCCCTTTTGTCAAGGTCAATTGTGCCGCCATTCCGGACAATCTGCTGGAATCAGAAATGTTCGGATACGTCAAAGGCGCATTTACCGGTGCCGACCGCGATAAACCCGGACGGTTCAGCGAAGCAGATGGCGGCTCTATTTTCCTGGACGAAATCGGTGAGCTTCCACTGTCGCTCCAGGCAAAATTGCTGCGGGTACTGGAAGACAGGGAGTTTTATCCATTGGGGAGTCGCCACACCCTGAAAGTCGATGTACGGATTTTATCCGCCAGCAACAAAAAACTCGACATGTTGGTTGAAGACGGATTATTCCGGAAAGATCTTTTTTATCGACTGAATGTTTTCAGGTTGAGACTCCCGACACTAAAAGACCGCAAGATAGATCTTCCTTTGCTATTACGGCACATACTGAGACGGCTTTGTGCTGCCAGGGGCAACCACCCGGTGAACATTTCAAAATCCACCATGGAAATACTTCTCAAATTTGATTACCCCGGCAATGTAAGGGAACTTGAAAATATTCTCGAGCACGCCCTGATTATCAGTCAGGAGCAGGAAATTCTGCCCGAACACCTGCCCGATTATATCCAGCAAACCATGGCCGTTGCCGATGGACCTGCGCAGACCGTCAACAAATTATTAAAAAGAAGCATTCCTGGTGAACGCGAAAGAATCATCCAGGCCTTAAATCAACATGGCGGAAATCGGGCAGGAACAGCCCAGGCTTTGAGCATTGATCGCACCACGTTGTGGCGAAAGATGAAGCGTTATAATATACTATAATAACAACCACATTCAAATTTAATCATAAAAAATTTTGGACCATCTCCAAAAGAGTTGATCCAAATTAAGGGTTCCAGGGGTCCAGGGGTAAGCTCTTAGCAGTTAGCCTTTAGTCAGTTGAAAGCTTAGAGCCAAGAACAAACAGATAGCAGCCTCATAGCATCCCAGCTTCCCAGCCTTCAGGCTGCTTGGGGCTAATTCATTTAAAATTCAAAATTAATCATTTAGAATTATCTTTACCCCCTTTGGAGAGCAATGATGTCTGCCACGAACAAAATCGCAAATGCAATCCCGACCCGTCTGCCGTTGAATATCGCTATTGTCGGCGGTGGCAAAGCATGTAAATTCTTCCTTGAGCTTCTGCAGACAAATTATTTTAGATCCCTGGATATCAACCTTATCGGTGTTTGCGATATTGACCCGGAAGCCGAAGGCCTGCAGATGGCCGAGCAGATGGGCATATACACAACGGATAATTTTAAGGATTTTTTTGAGTTCAAAGATCTGGACAGCATTCTTGAGCTGACCAACAACCGGAATGTTCTTTTGGATCTTGTCAAATTGCGTCCAAAAGGCGTGGGTGTCCTCGAACATAATATCGGCCAGTTTTTCCGTTTGTTCTATAATGTGGATCAGCAATTAAAATCAGCAGAATATCAGGCAAACCTTCAAAAAATGTTTTCCGATTTTCTGATTCAACAGAGTAACCAGGCGATCGTCGTATTGAATACCGACTTCACTATCAGTGAAGTGAACGAATCCTATTTGAACATCGTCAAAAGGAAAAGAGAAGACGTGCTGGGTGAATATTGTTATCGGGCATATTACGGATTGAGAGCGCCCTGTGCCAGCTCAAACCCTATGATGCAGTGCCCCATGCTTGAAACCCTGAGAAGCGGCAAGTCTGCCCAGGTCGTCCATGAATACACCAGGGAAAAATACAGCACCTTTTACGGTAATATCGTTACCTATCCCTTAACGAACAAAGATGGAGACATCTTTCAAGTTATCGAAATTATCAACGACATTACTGATGCCATATCCAGCGGCTGGGAAAAACGCGTAAAAGAATTGAAGGCGGATTTGAATAAAATGGTGCAAGAGGACCGAATGATCTCTCTGGGAAAGCTTGCAGCCAGCTGTGTTCACGAAATTAACAACCCCATTCATGGACTGCTTACTTTCACTGACCTTATGCAGGAGATGCTTGCAGAAGGAAACCCCACACCAGAAAGGCTGGAAAAATTCAAGAAGTTCCTATCGATCATGTCGAGTGAGCTGGAGCGCTGTGGCAATATCGTTACCAATCTGCTCTCATTTTCCCGAGAACTTCCACTCGAGTATAAACGTATCATTTTTAATGACATTCTTGATGCAGTCATCAACCTGACACGCCACAAAATGGAGCTCCAAAATATCCGGCTGATCACCGATTTCCAAACCGGTATCGTCATGCTGAAGGGTGATACCAACCGGCTTCAGCAGGCCCTCCTGAATTTGATATTCAATGCCATTGAAGCCATGCCCAAAAGCGGAGAATTGAGCATCACATCCCGCCTTGTCAAAAAAAACCGGGAAATTCAAGTCGAGATTCGGGATACCGGCTACGGTATCTCTGAACAACATATCAATCAAATTTTTGATCCATTCTTTACAACCAAAAAAGAAGGAGAAGGCACCGGGTTGGGCTTGTCTATCGTTTACGGTGTCGTGAAAAACCACGGCGGAAAAGTTCTCGTCAAAAGTCAAGAAAATGAAGGCACGGTATTCATTTTAAACTTTCCGGTGTTGTAGATGGAGGGTTACCATGGATGAAAAAATGAGCGTCATGGTTGTCGACGATGAAAAAATCGTCAGAGAGTCCCTGTTTTTCTGGTTTGAAAAGGCCGGTTACACCGTGGACACAGCCTCTTCCGGATTCGAGGCCTTGAAAAAAATAGAAGCATATCCCTTTGATATCATGTTTGTGGACATCAAAATGCCCGGCATGGACGGTATTCAGTTACTTGGAAAAATTAAGACGGAATACCCGGACACCGCTGTCGTTATTATCACAGCCTACGGATCGATTGAATCTGCCATCAATGCCATGAAGGCAGGCGCAAGTGATTATCTTCTGAAACCGTTCAAGCCAAAGTACTTATCCCTGGTAATGGAAAAGATACTGCAGCAAAAGAAACTGACATCTGAATACAATTACCTGAAGGGGCGACTGGAAAAAATATCACGCTTTGACAACATCATTGGCCAATCCTCCCCCATGATGGAGATTTTTGAACTCATCCCGGAAATTGCAGCAAGCGATGCTTCTGTTCTGCTGACCGGTGAAACAGGAACCGGGAAAGAACTGGTTGCCAAAGCCATACACGCCAAAAGTACACGGTCACAATATCCTTTTATCGCCATTAACTGTGGATCCATTCCCGACACATTACTTGAAAGCGAACTTTTCGGCCACAGGAAAGGTGCTTTTACAGGCGCCATACACACCAGAAAAGGGTTTCTGGAAGTCGTGGCCGGGGGAACGCTGTTTCTGGATGAAATCGGAGAAATCAGTCCTAAAATGCAAATCGATCTTTTGCGCGTGTTGGAAGAAAAAACAATTACCAGAATCGGAAGCAGCGAACCTATCAATATTAATTTCAGGCTCGTCTCAGCCACCCGGAAAAATCTGGAAAAAGCCATTTCCAGCAACACATTCAGGGAAGACTTCTATTACCGTGTCAACGTCATTCATCTTCACATCCCGCCTCTCCGGGACAGAAAAACGGACATCCCCTTACTTGTAGAGCATTTTCTCAAAAAATACAGCCAGGAAACAGCCAAACATGTAGACCATGTTTCGAAGAACACACTAACACAGTTAAAGCGGTACCCATGGCCCGGAAATGTCAGAGAACTCGAAAATGCCATCGAAAGAGCCGTTGTCCTTTCCAAGTCGCGGACACTAAGGTCTGGAGACTTCTCTTTCCTTTCCACAAGCATCCCCAGAAAAAAAACACCCTCCTTGAGGGAAGTGGGGCAGGCTTATATCTTAGAGGTACTGGAGATGTGCGATTGGAACATCACGCACGCCGCAAAGATCCTGGGCATCAATCGGGTGACATTGCACAAAAAAATTGACCGTTCCGGGTTAAGAACACTAAAAAAATGAGAAAGGACCGCCAACGCATCGGCGTAATCCCTATTGGGGACATTCCCGATATTGCGCCGAAAGTTATTGCCGCCCATATATCCGGCTATCTCGATCTTCAAACAACCCTCCTTGGATCGATGAAAAACCCTTCCTATGCACTGGATAGACAGCGACTTCAGTATAATGTCGGCCCCATCTTCCAACACCTGGAATCCAGGTTGTTTACGTCTGTAGATAAAGTAATCGGCATTCTGGATGTCGATCTCTTCGTACCGGTCTTCACACATGTGTTTGGCGAGGCAAGGCAAGGGGGACGTGTTGCGCTCATATCGATATTTCGACTCAGGGAAAACCCCATGGACACCATCAACGATTCGGCCGTCGCATTGGAACGGGCTGCCAAAGTCGCCCTTCATGAATTGTGTCATCTGTACGACCTGACCCATTGTGAAAACCGCCAGTGCCTCATGCATTTTTCCGGAAGCCTGTCGGATCTGGACCAGATTCCGCTCAGTTTCTGCCGGTACTGTTCGCAGTATATCCGGGAAGCAACCAAATAAAATCGCACCTGGATATCATTTTAAAACAAGACCTCCTTTTTAAGGTGCCCCCTTTCCATAAAAACATTGCCAGGGCAATTCAAAAGGCACCCAAGTTCTATTTTTATGATACCGGGCAGGTCATTGGCGATTCGGGCATTAAATTAGAAAACACGGTTGCCTGGTCGCTACAAAAAGAAATTCATTTTCGGGAAGACTGTTTTGAAGTGTTTAATCATATTTTCCCACAGGTAAAAATGACCCAGGTAACAAAGGAGCTAAAGAGAGAAAAAACATTTCCGAATGGTGCTGAAATCCGAATCGCCCATAACTGGCTCTCGGAACTCCGTCTGCCCTGAATTGAAGGGTTTACCCTTTGGACCCTATTTTTGCCCGGTCCTGAGAAACGTTTTCACCAGAACATCCCATCCGATCTCCGGAAAAGATCCATACACATCGCTGATCGACTCAGCACCTGTCGCAGCCAGATCCTTGTACTCCGGTCCCATCAATGATAACAGCCTCTGGCTTTCCTTCTCCATCCACTGGACGCTCTCCCGGCCGAAATAGAGCCCCTTCAGATTTCGTTTCGGCATCACGGGCTCCATGATGAAAAGCCACCCCGTGTTATACGGGTCCTCGTGTACCATCTCCGGATGTTCTCTAACTTTATGGTTCACAGCCAGTATCGTGCCTGTTATGGGAGACAGGACCGCTGCCTCATGACCATTCCTTGCAAATGCCCACCCCACCTTATTTTGCTGCATCTTCTCACCCAAGGGTGGCAGGTTCAAAGACCTTGCCGAGCCGAAAACTTTCACCAGAAAATCATCCACACCGACCCGTATTCGACCACCATGCTCGAACCGTGACCAGCTATGTCCCATGTGGTAGTAGTATCCATCGGCCATTTGATACCCTGATGCAGAGAGATATTGTGGAGATTCGAGATCCCTTGCGATATCCATTTCATCCAACATCTGGTCAAAGGAGCAATGATAGCACTCATAGTTCATGGCGCATAACTTCGGGGCATCGATACGACCGGTGAGGGCATGACGGCAAGGCCTTGAAGCACCATAGTAGTTTTTCTGTAGAAATTCGACCCATCTGGGCGCTGCCTGCTCTGTTTTCAGCCTCTCGTCGACACCCATTGCTTTACGCATACCTTTGTCAAATGGACAGCTGCTGCAGTCAAAACTGTTGTCACATTGTCGAAAATTGACCACACCTGCTTTCATCCAGATGCATTCATCCTCCAGCACATTGAATCCCTTTACGAATTTTTTCTCACGATCCTTTTCTCTATTAAACAATCTTTTCATTGCTTGGCCCTCCCTTGTTTCTTTTTTGACAAACATCGGTTCAAACCGCGTTTCATCACCATCAGGAAAGAGCAAAAACAATACCAATCAACATTGCACAACCTGCAATATCTTTTTACCTATTGATTTAATTAAGTTTTATCTTTCAACAACCTTGGATTGAATCACCGGCTGCCTGATCCGGCAGATGCAATTCGTGATGCTTTTTTTTACACCTGTTCGAGAAATCATCCTTGAAAAGAGTATTTATACTTATAAAACAAGCGGTTGTTTGGCTGTTGCTTCTTGCTACACTCGGTGTAGTCCTTTTTTGAAAAAATATGGAATCCCCTCGACTGAGGGACTTATTCGGAACATATTTATGCCAACCCCTATTGGTGCAGCTCTGATAGCAGTGAAAAGTTGCAGCTACGTTGCACATATGTTGCAATTTGTTTCAAATGCCCTTTAACCTATCCTATCAGCTTGTTACATAATGTATGTTGCAGTTCTTGCAACATTTCCGCATGACCCGATAGGAAGCCTGGGCAAAGAAATCCATTTTTTTATTGTTATTTCAATGTGTTATAGATAGCTAAGCCCTTGGCACGCTCTGTGCTATTTCATATAAAAATTTTTAGCAACAGCGACCTGATGTTGAATAACCTGCACTTCTCTCTGGTAGATCGGAACCGTATAGCCCGAACATATCATCTTAGGTGGGAGGCTTTTCGAATGTCTGCCGAAATAGTGAAAAAAATACTTGTGGTGGACGATGAACTGGATACGAGGATTTTCCTTTTAAACATCCTGAACGCCAGCGGGTTTAATCCGGTTACGGCGAACAATAAAGCGGATGGGCTTAAAAAGGCTGTTGCAGAGTGTCCATCCGTTATAATCCTCAACATGATGATGCCGGGAGAAAGCGGCATCCGTCTGTATCAACACCTGAAGCAGGACGAAACTCTCAAGCAGATACCGGTCATCATGCTCTCTACGCTGGATAAAGACACGTTTCTGAAATGTCATAACCTATACGGTTACAGACAATGTAAAGCATATGAATTGATCGATAAATTTATGGAAAAACCGGTCGAAACCGAGGATCTCCTGGCGGCTGTCCAGGATCTTTTCGCTCTGGGGCATGTATAAATGAGGGTTCGAGGTGTGAATGAGCAGGGTTGGAGGGTTGGAGGGTGATACAAGGGTAGCTATTAACCTGGCAACTAAATAGATCAACACGTCATACCGGACTTGATCCGGCATCCAGCGCTTTCCTGGATTCCCGCCTGCGCGGGAATGACAGTTTTAAGGTATTTAATTGCCGGAGTAATAACCGATAGAAGCGGATAGCAACATTCCAGCCTTCCAGCGTCCTAGCTTCCCAGCTATCTTTATATGGGGTCAAGTGAAAGATTATCAATAGCCATGGCCCAAGGATCGGGAACATTCCCAAGAGAAGAATCACACAGAGTTTTCACGAAGTTAGAAAGGACGTAATATGCACCACGGCGTTGACTTGAAACTCTACCAGGAAGTAGCGAAGTTCGGGGCCAGGGATATGGAAAAATGCATGCAGTGCGGTACCTGCAGCGCATCGTGCCCGCTCTCCACCGGCACGGATACCTTCCCTCGAAAGACATACCGCTATCTTCAACTGGGATTAAGAGACAAGTTGCTCAAATCACCGGTCCCGTGGCTCTGTTACTATTGCGGGGATTGCAATTTGGATTGTCCAAGGGGGGCTGAACCCGCAGAAACCATGATGGCAACCCGCCGGTGGTTAACCACCCAGTACGACTGGACCGGCCTTGCCAAAAAATTCTATCTTTCCGAAGTATGGGAACTGGGTGCTCTGGGTGCGGTGGCACTCGGCATCATAGCGCTCTTCTGGTTTTTTCACGGCCCCATCATTACCGACCGCGTTGCCGTCAATACCTTTGTGCCTGTCTTGTGGATCGAAATCGGGGATCTGAGCATGGGAGCCGTGTTGACACTCTTTCTCTTATCAAATGCATTCAGGATGTTCCGATTCATCATGAGCGACACGACCGTGCCCTTCCGGCTTTATATAACCGAAGCAAAAGCCTTTGTGCTTCACTTTGCAACCCAGAAGCGCTGGCGGGAATGCGGTGAGGACAAGAGTCGCTGGATGAAACATTTTCTGCTGGTATCCGGCTACATGACCATGATGACGCTGATTGTCGTCTTTATCCGCTGGTTTCAGGTGGATGACAGCAGCTGGCATTTCTCAAGTCTCTTCGGATACTATGCCACCGGCGCCATCATGATCATTACCATCGAAATGTTCCTGAGCCGGCGCAGGAAACAAGAGGCCATCCACCGCTTTTCAGAACTTTCCGACTGGCTTTTTCTGATCCTACTTTTTTTAACGACCTTGACCGGTATTATCATGCACATCGTCCGCCTGGCCGGATGGCCCATGGGCACCTATGTCATGTACGTCATCCACCTGGCCATCGCCGGACCAATGCTGGTCATCGAGGTCCCTTTTGGAAAGTGGTCGCACCTCTTCTACCGTCCGCTGGCCCTGTTTTTGACAACGGTTCGGGAAAAAGCCGCAAAACACTCTTCCGTCGACATGGAGAACGTCAAGGCGCGTATTGGAGAGATGTTCATGACCTGTGTGCAGTGCGGCTCCTGCACCGCTGCCTGCCCCTGGAACCGGGTATCGGTTTACAGCCCCAGACAGATTCTTCGCCACATCGGCCTGGGTACCGGTACCGTAAAGAGTGTTGATGACGCCGCATGGATCTGCGTCACCTGTAATGCCTGCGGGGACGCCTGCCCCCGGGGAATCCATATTATCGACGTGATAAGATCAATCCGGGAAAGCCAGAACAAACAGGGAAAAATCCCCGCGCACCTCGAAATGCCGCTGGAATACCTGGCAGAGAAAGGAAATCCATGGGGAGGGGACCCCGAGAAACGATTGGACTGGGCAAAAGATATCGACACGCCCGATTTCAATCCGGAACACACCTACTGCCTGTTCACATGCTGTACCACAGCATATGATGACACGCCATCCCAGGGATGCAGTCATGCAGGCCGCGCTCTGCTCAGGCTGCTGATCCAGGCAGGTGTTTCCTACGGCACCCTCGGTACGGAAGAGCGTTGCTGTGGAGACCCCGCTTTCAGAACAGGGGCTGTGGACAGCTTTTCGACACTGTCAAAGCAGAACATGTCGCTTTTTGAGCGTCGGGGCGTTGAAAGAGTTCTCACCACCTCACCGCATTGTCTCGACACCTTTCGGAAAGTCTATGCAGACGCACAGGTGAACATGGAAATCGAACACTACACCATGCTCCTGGATCGACTCGTCTCGGAAGGAAACCTGATCCCCAGGCACGAAATAAAAAACAGGGTCACCTTCCACGATCCCTGTTACCTGGGACGCCACAACGGCGTCTACGATGCGCCGCGCCGTATCCTGAAGAGCATCCCGGGCCTCAGCCTTGTGGAAATGCCAGACAATCGCAGCAACAGCCTCTGCTGCGGGGGCGGGGGTGGGGGCACATTCGGTGAGTCTTCTTCCAACAGCCGACTGGCCGAACTGCGAATTCAACAGGCCCTGGGCACCGGTGCCGACGTGATCGCCACGGCCTGTCCCTATTGCACACGGATGCTCCAGAAAGCCATCATGACGCTTGGTTTCCAAGACCGGATCGTCGTCCAGGATGTCGCGGAATTGCTTATCCAATCCATCGAAACAAGATACGAACACCCTATGCCTGTCCACATCAATTTAGAACTTGACCAGGAGGTCCTGCATGCCTGAACGCATCGGATTCTACATCTGCCACTGCGGCATCAATATCGCTTACCGCGTCCGGGTGGAAGAGGTTGCCGCCTATGTAGCGACCCTGCCGAACGTAACTGTATCACGGGATTATCTGTTTATGTGTTCCGATCCGGGCCAGGAGTTGATTGAAAAAGATATTCGGGCCCACCATCTCACGCGCGTGGTCGTGGCATCCTGCTCTCCACGGATGCATGAAAAAACCTTCAGGGCTGCTTGCCAACGCGCCGGTCTCAACCCCTACAAGGCCTTCCACATGGTAAGTGTCCGGGAGCATGTTTCCTGGGTCACCCTGGAGGAGGAAGAGGCAACACAAAAGGCCAAAACCCTGGTCGGCGCAGGTATTATGCGTGTTGTTCACCAGGAGGATTTAACACCGGCAAAATTCTCAGTCTGCACAAACACACTCGTGGTAGGCGGCGGCATCGCCGGCATGCAGGCATCTCTCGATATCGCCAGCGCCGGTTTCAAGGTATACCTGGTTGAAAGGGGAGCGACCATCGGCGGTCATATGCTCCAGTATGACAAAACCTTTCCCACCCTGGACTGTGCGGCCTGCATCGGAACACCAAAAATGGTCTCTGTAGGGCAGGAGCCCAACATCGATCTCCTGTCTTACAGTGAGGTAATGGATGTCAGCGGCTTCATCGGCAACTTCAAAGTAAAGGTCCACCGAAAAGCACGTTATATCGAGCCGAACTGCACCGGGTGCGGCGAGTGCGAAAAGGTCTGTCCCGTCGCGTTCCCCAATGAATGGGATGTGGGCACCAAGCTGAGAAAAGCCATTTACCGCCCTTTCCCCCAGGCTGTTCCCATTACCTACTGCATCGACAAATATGATCGGGCCCCCTGTGTTCAGACATGTCCTGCAGGAACAAACGTCCAGGGCTATGTCGCCCTCATTAAAACAGGTCAATACCGGGAGGCCGTGAAACTCATCATGGAGAAGATACCCCTCCCCGGAACCCTTGGCCGTGTCTGCCCGGCCCCGTGTGAAAAAGCCTGCCGCCGGGTCGATGTGGACACTCCGGTAGCTATCCGTGATTTAAAACGCTTTGCCGCCGACCAGGTGGATTTCTCCGACCTGCCCCTTCCGGAAATCGAAGATCGGCCGGAAAAAATCGCCGTCATCGGTTCCGGACCCGCCGGCCTCACCGTGGCCTATTACCTGAGACTAAAAGGGTACCACATCACCCTGTTCGAGGCCCTCGACCAGCTGGGAGGGATGCTCCGTGTGGGGATCCCGGACTATCGATTGCCGGCGGAGCTGTTGGACAATGAGATCCAATATCTCCTCCACCATGGGATCGACGTTGAAACGAATATACGATTCGGCCAAAACCTGTCGCTATCGGATCTAAAGTCAAAAGGGTTTTCAGCCGTTTTTCTGGGAATCGGTGCACACGGCTCTATCCAGATGCAGATCCAGGGAGAAGACCAGGCCGCAGAAATCATCGATGCCGTCAGGTTCCTGAGGGAAATCAACCTGGGGAGCCGAACCCCCCCGGGCAGACAGGTCGTCGTCATCGGCGGCGGGAATGTAGCCATAGATGCAGCCCGTGTAGCCAAACGTCTCGGCGCCGAACATGTCACGGTGATCTACAGGCGTTCAGAAAAGGAAATGCCAGCCTACAAGGAAGAGATTGCGGGAGCCAGGGAAGAAGGTATCGAACTCTCCTTTCTCACTGCACCTGTGGGCATACAGAACACGGATGGGCACGTGACAGGGTGTACCTGCATCCAGACGGAACTCGGCCCCCCGGATGCCAGCGGACGCCGACGACCTGTGCCGGTAAAAGGTTCCGAATATGTCGTGCCATGCGATGCCGTTATCCCCGCCATCGGACAAAAAATCGATGTGTCCTGGGCAACAAAAGAACCCGGTCTGGAATTGACCACGCGAAATACCATCAAGGTCAACCCCACCACAATGCAGACCAGCCTCCCGCACGTTTTCGGTGCCGGCGATGCCGTCACCGGACCGGCAACGGTCATCGAAGCTGTTGCTGCCGGCCATAAGGCAACGGCAGCCATCCATCGTTATGTCAGCGCCGGTGACCGCAAGGGTGTTCTGGAACAACCGGATGTTGAATCACCCCCGGGAAATAACTGGAAACCCATCCCTGAAGATGTCGAAACGGCCCCCCGAATCGTATCCACGCACCTGGATCCGCAGCAGCGAGTGAAAAGCTTTGATGAGGTCGATCATAATTTTTCAGAGGAAACGGCAAGAGCGGAAGCCTCCAGATGCCTGGATTGCGGGGGATGCTGTGAATGCAAACTTTGTGTGGATGCCTGTGAAGCAAAGGCCATCAACCATGACATGACGGGAACAATACAGGAAATCGAAGTGGGTTCCATCATTGTTGCCACGGGTTTCGATCCCCTCGATCCAACCCCCATGACACAATATGGCTACGGCCGATATGCAAACGTCTTCACCAACCTGGAATTCGAACGCCTCTCGAATGCCACCGGGCCCACGAGCGGCCGACTTCTGAAACGCGATCCTGACGATCGTCTTAAATTCACCGAACCACCCAAAAGCGTGGCTATCCTGCACTGTATCGGCAGCCGTGATATCAACTATCATGAGTACTGTTCCCGCACATGCTGCATGTATGCCTTGAAGTACGCCCATCTTCTCAAGGACAAGTGCGGCCACGAAACTCAGATCTACAATTTCTATATCGACATGCGCTGTTTTGGCAAAGGGTATGAAGAATTTTACAAGCGCGTCCAGAGTGAAGGTGTCCGTATGATTCGGGGCAAAGCTTCCCGTGTAGAGGAAATCGACGACATGCTGTGGGTGACCGCAGAAGACACGCTCTCCGATAGTTTGATGAAAATTCCCGTGGAGATGGTAATCCTGTGTACGGCCATGGAACCACGTCCCGATGTCAACGATGTGGCCAGAATCTTCGGCATCTCCACAGGAAGCGACGGATTCTACCAGGAAGAACACCCCAAGCTTGAACCCGTCTCCACCGCCACGAGCGGCGTCTTCCTGGCCGGTACCTGCCAGGGACCCAAAGATATCCCGGATACCGTTGCACAGGCCAAAGGGGCCGCCGCCGAAGCACTTTCACTCAGCGCATCCGGTCAGGTGGCGGTGTCACCAATGATCTCCACCATCGACCCGGATATCTGTATCGGATGCCAGGTGTGTATCGGCCTCTGCCCCTACACGGCCATCGAATTCAACGAACGCAAAGGCATCAGCGAAGTCAACGAAGCCATCTGTAAAGGGTGCGGCAGTTGTTCCGGATACTGTCCCAGCGGCGCAGCCAAAGTGCGACATTTTACGGACAAACAGATTTTTTCTGAAATTGAAGGACTATTGGCGGGGTAGGCAATGCTCTGCATGAGAATTGGTCATGAATTATTACGCGTCAACATCTTTAAACATAATGTCATTTGGCCTTCGGCCGATATTAGCGCTTCACGCGTAATTATGCCCTTCGGGCGTAATTTACGCTGCGCGTGTCATTCATTGTAGTTACAAGCTATCGGCCGTGCGCAACAACAAATATCGCCCGAAGGGCTAATGACGTGCGCAGCACAAATGACAGCCGAAGGCGTAATATCGCCCGCAGGGCATAATGACGTGCGAAGCGCAAATAACAGCCGAAGGCGCAATATCGCCCGCAGGGCAAATTACACGCGAAGCGTAAATGATGCCCAAAGGGCTAATGACATACGAAGTATCAATGGTCACCAAAGGGAGATATACCATGGACAATAATTTCCAACCCACCATCATCGCCTTCTTCTGCAACTGGTGCACCTATACGGCAGCAGACCTGGCCGGCACATCGCGCCTCTCGTATCCGCCAAACATAAAAATCATCCGGGTGATGTGCAGCGGAATGGTGGACCCCAAGTATGTCATCAAGGCATTGTTGGAAGGCGCGGACGGAGTCCTTGTGAGCGGCTGCCATCCCGGCGACTGCCACTACATCAACGGAAATTTCAAAGCCCGCCGACGCATAAAGCTTTTGAAAGAAATTCTGCCCAGTTTCGGATTTGAGCCTGAACGGCTGAGCCTTACATGGATTGCAGCCAGCGATGGTGTCCTGCTGGCCGAAACCCTTCAGGAGTTAGTGGCACAGATCAAAGTCCTGGGACCCAGCCAGACCAGGTTGCAGAGGGTGGTATGAGGGAGGGTTCAAGGGTCTGAGGGGTGGAGGGTCTGAGGGGAAAAGCCAGGGTCCGAGAGGTCAATGTTCCAAGGGTCCGAGGATGGCTGAAAACGATCACGATAGGCCGCTAATGGTCTATAGTTTAAAGGCCTAAGCGGCTGTAAAGGGATGGTACTGTTAGCTGGCTAAGGGCCAACAGCTAACAGCCAAGAGCCGACAACCGCCAGGTTGTCCTAGGAGGCATGAATGATAAAAACG
>QMMS01000061.1 GCA_003647375.1 Deltaproteobacteria bacterium | reverse complement strand
TCAACTAGTGCCCATCCACAAATGGTCGTTTTCCGCGATATCGGCGTTGGATGCCATGATTTATCTCCGCAAAATAGCACGCTATTATTGCGGGTTAAATCTGTCGTCCGCCTTGATCTCACGAAAAAATCCTCATTTCTGGACGGACACTAACTATAACATAAAAAAACCACCCCGGACAAAGGCCGGGATGGTTTGATTAACCTGACATAACCTATAATTGTGTTTGGATCTTATTTTGTTGACGATTTACCGCTTCCGTCAATCGATGTCAATACAAAACAGGACTTATGTATTACTCAAACTGAGAGTTAAAACAATTTGACGATTTATGAAAATGTGATTTTATTTTATGCCTAAGTTGAGCGATTGTCGAGGTTGCTGTAGCTACAAGGAAGATGCTGTTCCGCTATAGTGAACTATGCGGTATGGCATCTGACGCCGTAGATGCGGTAAGATCGGCAATCGCTCATTTTAGGATAATTCTAGCATCGGCGATACTGCACCCCTCATGGTGGACGATCACCGGATTCAGGTCCATCTCCAGGATATCGGGGTAGGACTCGATCAGTTCGGAGCACAGCCGCAGCAGACTGATGAGTGCATTTCGGTCATAGGGGCGATCCCCCCTGATCCCTTCAAGGATGGGGGCGGACTTGGTTTCCCGGATCATATTTTTGGCGCTCCGCCGCGAGAGCGGCAGCACCCGGAAGGAAACATCCTTGAGAATTTCAACCATAATGCCCCCCAACCCGTACATGATGACCGGGCCGAACTGGTCGTCCATCTTGGTTCCGATAATGGTTTCGACGCCCTTTTCGGCCATGGAGGAGAGCAGAATGCCCCTGATATCGGCCTCGGGGTTGTAGTTTTGGGCATTTTTCATGATGCGATTGAAGGCGGACGTGATTTCCTGATCGGTTTCCAGACCAAGGGCCACGCCACCGGCATCGCTTTTATGCAGAATATCAGGCGATACAATTTTAAGAACTTTACGGCCTTCGATCTTTTTGGCCATGTCAACGGATTCCTGGGCTGTTTTTGCAAGAAAATCCTTGGGGATTTTCGCGCCGTGCAGACGCAACAGTTCTTTGGCCTCATGTTCCAGGAGGGCACTCCGGCCTTCTTTTCTGGCTTGTTGAATCAGCGCCAGACCTTCTTTTTTGGCCTTCTCGCCCCAGTTGAAAACAAAGTTGGTTTTAGCCCGATATCCCCTGAGGTAAGCGCCGTAGGAGGCCAGAACAGAAATGCTTTTACAGGCGATTTCCAGAGAGTCGTATACCGGGATGCCGTAATATCGTAGCAGGTCTAAAGAATGGGGCTTTTCAGAGCTGTAGAGACTGTGAAGGACGATGGGCTTTTTCTGAGACTTGATCATTTTACCCATCTGGTGGGCGGCGTCTTCTTCCATGAGGGAGAGACTTTCGGCAAAACGGATACCGTATCCCCCGAAAAGTCCAACAATCAGCAGTCCACCGATTTGCGGGTCTTTCAGCAGAATTCTGGCGCAATCGGCAAAAACGGACGGATCCGAGTCCGTTCCACCGGCAACATCGATGGGATTGACTACCGAAGCTGCAGCCGGTAGAATCTTTTTAAGTTTTGCCTGGGTTTTCTGGCTCAATTCAGGGATGTCGACTCCCAGATCGGTGAGAAGATCTGCGGCTATGGTGGCATGCCCGCCGCCGTCGGCCAGAATGGCGATATTTTTATTCTTCATGGCCGGAAGGCTGGAGAGCGTTTCGGCCGCGGGAAAAAGCTCGTTGGATTTTTCAATGACGGTGATGCCGGCCCGTTCAAAAGCTCCTTTGGCCACTTCTGAGATTCCTGCCAGCGCACCGGTATGGGATCCGGCGGATTTTTTCCCCGTGGAAGATCGTCCGCTTTTCAACAGGACAATCGGTTTTTCAAGCGTCGTTTTATAGGCCTGTTGCAGAAATTCCCTTCCCATCCGCATACCTTCAACATACATGAGAATGGCTTTCGTGTTGGGGTCGTTACGGAAGAATTCCAGATATTCGTGAAACTTGATATCGGCTTCGTTACCAACCCCCACATAGGCGGAAAATCCTTTTTTGCTCTTGAGCTTTGCTTCGGTAATAAGTGTGAGGGCCATATTGCCGCTCTGGGAGAGGAGTCCGATGTCACCCCTGGGCGAGTCCTTGAGCCCCACCAGGTTCAATCCCATATGCATGTTGATCATACCGGATGTGTTGGGGCCGATAATGCGGATGCCGTATTTCCGGGCAACCGCCACCATCTGCTCCTCAAGCTTCCTTCCTTCCGCCCCCAACTCACCGAACCCGCTGGCAAGGACCACCGCGCCGTGCACGTCTTTTTTCCCGCAGTCTTCCAATATGGTCGGAAGCGTACGGGCCGGTGTGGCAATCAGTGCCATATCCACATGCCCCGGGATATCAGAGACACTGGGGTAGCACTTGAGTCCCAGTATGGTATTTTCTTTCGGGTTTACCGGATAGATGTCGCCTTCATACTTCTCTTGCAAGAGGGTTCGAATCGTCTGGTAACCCCGTTTGGTTTCATCTTTGGATGCACCCACAATGGCGACCGAAGCTGCGTTGATGACATTTTCAAGCATGATTTTACTCCTTGCGGTTTTCAAACGTTTTCAGTGACGCCTGGCGTTCCTTTGTCGATACGCAGGCAAGGCAGGCCTCGATTTCAAAGTCCATCAGGGCCTCCATGCTGGCCTCACCCTGGGCTATCTGAAGCCCTTTTTTGATCATCTTGATGGAAAAGGATGAATTTTCCGCAATCTTCCGGGCCATTGCGGTTGTCGCGTTCCAAAGCTCGTCTAATGGGACGGATCTGTTCACCAGGCCGATCCTCTCGGCTTCCTTTCCGTCGATATATTCGCCTGTGAAGAGCAGCTCCTTTGCTTTTGCCGGGCCCACCAGGACCTGAACCAGCCGCATGGCGCCACCCGTCACGGAAGAAGTGACCTTTGCTTCCGGAGAGCCGATCTGTGCTTCATCTGCAGCGATCCGGAGGTCACAGGCCAGCGCCAGCTCGTAGCCGGAGCCGAGGGCATACCCGTTGACGGCTGCGATGGTCGGTTTTTCGAATCGAAGAATTTTCCGTGTGGCCTCCTGGAGCTCCTCGAGGTATTTGCGATAGTCTTCGAGACTGCGGGTTTTGCTTTCCTTCAGATCGGCGCCGGTGGAAAAGGCACGACCTTCACCCGTGATGATCAGCACCCTGATGTCGGAATCGTCTCCGGCATCTTTTAGGGCGTCTTGAACATCCAGCCAGAGTTGCCTGTTCATGGCATTGAGGACTTTGGGCCGGTTCAGCTTGATTACCGCCAGATGATCCTGCTTTTCATAGATGATGCATTCAAATTCCATGATTGAATCCTTTACTTGTAGTTTTCAGGGTTAGTTGTAAATTGTTCAAAATTCTTTTCAAACAGGAAGCGTGAGATCATTTCACTGACCTTGTCCGCCGTGTCCACCGTGTAATGCCCCTTTTCATTTCTGCCTGAAAGGCGTTTGGCATTCTCGACGATGGCTTTCAGGGAAACGGTGGTTATCTCAACGACGACATTGACGGCGATTGTATCATCAGGCTGGGGCATGCTGGTGTCTCCATATTTCATTGACAAGTACAGTAGCTGTGGCAGAATTATCCCAATATTGCATAGACTGATAAACTTTCTCGTACATCGTACTTCACAGAAGATCAAGTAAGAATCGAACCATCAAGAAAACAGGGTATGGGAAAATGACTGAATATCAGCACGAACAGATGGAAGCCCTGGAATTGGTAGCTGGACACCTGTCAGGGCTCAAGGCTGCAGACATTGATGCACTGAAGGGGAAACTGGCAGACTATCTATGCTTCCGAAGGGACGTGGACACCTTTTTGTCTACCCATTTCAGTGATATCTGCACTGAAACTTGTTATCAAAGCCGGATAAGCGCCTGTTGTACCCGGGAGGGTATCATTACCTTTTTTGCCGATGTGGCGGTTAACGTGATTATGTCCGATGAAATAGCAATACAGGCCTTGTTCTCGGTTTTGCGCTCACCCCAGGAGGGATCCAAATGTATCTATCTGGGAGAGAAAGGGTGCCTATGGCAGGTAAAACCGCTGGTTTGTGAAATGTTTCTCTGCGAAAAAGCTGAAGATGCAGTGCTGAAAATTAACCAGGATCTCCAGAACGAATGGCATATGTTGAAGAAACGGGAAAAGACCTTTCGGTGGCCGGACCAGATAGTTCTTTTCGATGAACTGGAGCAACTGTTTCTGGATGCCGGACACTCGTCACCGTTGATGTATCTGCACAATAGTCCGGGGCTGCTGAGGGTGAAGAAAGCAGTAGGGAGAAAGCAGTAGGTAGTAGGCAGTAGGTGGCAGGGAGAAAGCAGTAGGTAGCAGATGGCTCTAAGCTGTTAAAAGACGAAGATGACTTTACATTCTCGCTACGATAATTCATATAATAACAGGTCATTATCTATGCTTGCCATGTTGTTTATGCAACCATAGAGTTGGCTAATTCAATGTTGCCTGGGACATGATATATTCCGACAGGGCAGTGATGGTCAAGCTGGGATTGACCCCCAGATTTGCTGCGATAACCGAGCCGTCTGCCACATACAGGTTGGGATAGCCGAACAGTTCACCATTTAGTCCCACAACCCCCTCATCTGGTGTTTTCCCCATACAGCAACCTCCCAGTATGTGCGCAGTTGTTGAGAGATTCATAGCCACTTCGAAAATTGAACTCAACGGAATACCGTTCATCTTTTTTGCCAACGCCCTGGTTACATCATTAGCAATTGGAATATAGGAGGGCGACCGCATCAATCCCGAGGGGACACTGGAGTTCATGCTGCGCCCACCCAGTCGCCACCAGCGACGTTTATAATTCAGTTTAAGATAGTTGTCATCTGTCTGCATTACCAGCACAACGGTAGTACTGGACGCTTTGCCCAGTGGCCAAAGAAGCGAAACAAATCGAATCGGATGGCGCAGTATGCTTCCCAAGTACCTCAGCCCCCGTGGCATCCAGCCACCACCGTCTGTCATCAGGGTCAGCAAACCAAGCATGACATCGGATCCCTTGTTGTAGCGTACCATTTCGATATGGGTCGTCTTGTCTGGATAAATACCTGAAGTAATGGCGATCTGATCATTCCAATCGGTACTCTTATCCTGGGATTTCACCCCTGTTAAGGTCTCGGAATTAGTTCGCACGATGTTTCCCAACTGATTGGAAATATTCGGCAAGAAGCCTTTCTGCTTACACTGCAGTAAAAGTTTGACTGTCCCCATCACCCCGCCACTAAAGACAGCTCCCCGTGTAGTGTACGTTTTTAGGGGATGGGCGTTTAAAGGACTGCGGGTTGTGATATCATAACCGCCGCCACTCAGCGGGCGTACACCAGTGACTTCAGTTTCCGGTATAATCTCTGCGCCTTTTTTTTCGGCCAGGTAGAGATAATTGCGATCCAATGTATTTTTCGCCCCTACAGGACAGCCGACCATGCAGGAACCACAGAATGTACAACCGGTCCGTTCCGGTCCTTTCCCCCCAAAATAAGGATCTGCAACAATTTTATCCGGTTGTCCGAAAAATATACCGACGTCATTGATGTGAAAGGTATCCTCACCACGAATATCCCTTCCAACCTCTCTCAAACATTTGTCCGCGGCACCGATCTGTGGGCTGGGATTGGCTCCCAGCATCCGTCGAGCTTCTGCGTAGTGAGGCTGGAGTGTAGCTTTACAATCATCAATTCCCCACTCCGGCATTTTGAACACCTCATCCGAAGGCACGAGCAAGTTGTTTGCATAAACCAGGCTGCCACCACCAACGCCAGTACCATGCAGAATTCCCACGTGCTTGAGTATTGTCAGATTCTGGTAGCCATACATAGCTAAAGAGGGCAGCCACAAATACTTTTTGACATTCCAGTTGGTTGTAGGGAAATCCTCTTTATGCCAGCGCTTTCCTCTTTCCAGGACAGCCACCTTATACCCTTTTTCAGTCAAGCGCAAAGCTGACACACTGCCGCCAAAACCGGAACCGATAACGATGAAGTCAAAGTCATATGTCCGCTGAGCCATTCTGCCTCCTCCTATTGATAAAAATATCCCTATCTGACTTTGGATCATTCAAGAGAACAGCCATCATGTCAAGGAAATCAGAGAGTAATGTAAATTTTAATTAATCGTGGGTAAACCTTCGGTTCTGCCGGAGGATTTCCTAAGTTTGACATTTCCGGGAATATATATGTATCATTGCCATTGTAGGGGTGCCCCTTGTGGGTACCCGAAAACCCGTGGGCGATTCGCCACAACGGGCAGACACAAGGCCTGCCCCTACTCTACCAGATGCGGCTTAAAAGCCCTGTAGAGAGACGCATCCATGATGGCTTCGTAGCCCTTTAGCTCTGCCACGACGCGGTTTTCGGAATCGACCAGCGTAAAATCACCTGTCATCTTGTGGTCCTTAACGTCCGTTACTTGCAGCACGGCCATAACGCCGTCAGAGGGAAATGTTGTGCAATACTGCCGGTAGTGCCTGCAGTAGCTTGGCAGCGAGACAGCGCCGGTTTCTTCATAACACCAGAGAGTCGCGAGTTGAAATGCGCAATCCAGAGCAAGGGGATCGCTGAGCCAGGTGCTTCTCAGGGGCTCTTTGACCCAGGTTTCGGGTGGTGGCGCCGAAGATATCTTCGCGGATATTCCCCAGGGTGAGCAGTCTGTTATTTCCTTGATACCCCGTAGCGGCAGACCATGAAAAAGGATTTTGTCATAAACTTCTTCCATGCTGCGGGGGTACATGCTCGAAGGATTCGGACGGGTTGGCTCAAATATGGGTGCAACGGGAAGCTTGTCTGTCAATATGGCTTTTGCTTTCGAGTGAATGACGTCCTTTCCCTCGAGAACGCCGTCCCGCAACTCGACACCGACTTCAAAAAGAGAGCCCTTCCGATCGGCTTTTCCGGCAAAGAGACGTATCAGTTTTTTCTGTTGCTCAAGTTTGATGCCCTTCAGTATACGCATGTCATCGATACCGTGCAGCACCAGTCCGGGGTTGCCGTGCAGCGCTCCATGCCCAAACCATTCCGTTATGAGAGCAAACGGAACAACCGGTTTGCCATCCAGTCTGTGCGCATCCAGAATCGGATGGTTGATGGTATCGATTTCGCGTTTGAAGGTCAGTGACATAGGAGGCGACGGGTCCTGTCGGCCTGGTGCCTGCTTATCCTTTTTTATGGGTTTGGTGAGGACCCGGGCGGGCAGTGAGGATCCCAGAACGACTTCAACCGGATGTGTACTTGTCTGACTCATTTCGAGCAACATACAGCGGGTACCGGCTTCCATTGGAATGAGAGCGATCCGGTTTTTCTGAAATTCCCGCTTAAGCCCAGGCGTTACCATGCCACCATCCCAGGGGCCCCAGTTGATGGCGATGACCCGACAGTTTTTCCGTTGTCGGGCTTCTCTGCGGCAAACCTTATTCAGGACTTCGTTGGCCATGGCATAATCCACCTGGCCTTTATTGCCGAAGCGCGCTGCTACAGAAGAGAAGACAACGATATATTTCAGCGGATCTGATGACGCAGCATCCATGAGGGTCCGGAATCCACCGACCTTTGTTTCGTATACCCGGTTGAACTGCTCCAGGGTTTTGTCTTGGATGAGACGATCTGCGATAACACCTGCCCCGTGAACAATGGCGCGAATAGGGCCGAGTGATTTTCGGACACTCTGAAGAAGGGGCGTTACAATATCGGTATCCCTGATATCAGCTGTTTCGTATTGGACCGTAGATCCTGTTGCTGCAAGTTTTTGCAGCGTCGCCGCGACCTCTCTGTTCGCCATGTATCGTCTGTAGGACATTTCAATATCTTTAGGCGAAGCACCATTGTTGTTGAACTCGTTCGCGAGAATTGCCTTTTTAATCTCCGGTTCGCTTTCAAGCCCATCCAGCCAGACCGGCTCCGGGGAAGGCAGGGGAGATCTTCCCAGAAGAACGAACGACAGCGGTACGTGTTCGGCAAGTGCAATGGCTGCTGCAGCGGTCACACCCCTGGCACCACCGGCAACAAGAACCACATCGCCCGGGTCGAACGCCAAGGTGATCATAGCATCCTTATCGTAGGGAAACGGCGTAAGCTCAAGGGTATAGCGGTTTTCACCGTCGAGTCCGACCTCAACACTGTCATGCGCTTGGGTATCAAGAATTTCCGCAGTGATGTTATGTGCTATCTCCGTCACATCCATCCAGCCAGGATCGAGATCCAGTGCTTTACAGACGACGCCTTCCCATTCAATGGCGGCTGTCTTTACCAGCCCGGCCAACCCACCGGAAACAGGGTTTTCCAGAGCTCTGTCTCTGAAACCGAAAGCACCGTCGAGCCGTGTAACGGTGGCAAACAGGGTGAAGCCAGCCAGGGTGTTCCGGGTCAGAGACGGTGCAAAAAAACGAGCCAGTTGAAATGCTGTTTTAAGGGTTGTATCGCCTTCCTGGTCATCACCATCATGAGAATCCGGAAGAATGATCAGCCCTGCGGCATTGGAGATATCGTGCGAACCGTTCAGAATATCGGAAATCCCTGATATCCGTATATGGGATGCCTGGATGTCGTGGGATGCAAGTGTGTCAACGAGCGCTTCCCCAAGACCTGAAAACCCGCCGATAATGTATATGCGCTTGTCAGTCGGTATTGATTCAAATTTGATCCGGGGCAGCGGCCTGTTTTTAACGACCACGTTGTGCCGTTCAATGGTGGAAAACGGTGAAACCGCAGGATCGGGTAAGGGAGCTTTTTCAGGTATCGGCGTTGATTGAACATAGGTCAAAGGCTGCTCTGTTGAATGCGTGGCAATATTGGTTTCGCCGGAGCTTGATGTCAGGTAATCGCATATCTGTCCGAGGGTCTTCAAGCCGCCCATGATGTCCGGTGTTACCTGGGGAAGTCCCGGCAGTCGGTCTTCAAGGGTGGAAAGTATTTCGACTCTCTTGATGGAGTCGATGCCCAGGTCCGCTTCGATATCCATGTCCAGTTCCAGCATGTCTGGTGGATAGCCTGTCAAATCGCTGACGATTTCGATCATTACTGTTTGGACGTTTTCGGTATTTTTATCTGATTGATGTTCCCCCTGGCCCAGGTCTTGTGAGCCCTTGGTCGTGTGGGAATTTTCGACAGGGATTGTTTCAGATGACCCGTCCAGGGCATCCACGATTTGGGCCAGGGTTTTGAGGCTGCCCATTATCTCAGGCGATATGGCGGGAAGACCGGGAAGTTTTTCCTCTAATGTCGATAGAATTTCAACCCGTTTGATGGAGTCGATGCCCAGGTCTGATTCGATATCCATGTCCGTACCGAGCATCTCCATGGGATATCCCGTGAGATCGCTGACAATATGTAATAACGTGCTTTCGATGGAAGGTGCATGGGGTTGGGTGTCGGAAGCGACATCCGTGGTCGAATCAAGCTCAAGGGTGTCCGGCAGGGCAGGGGATGAATTGTGCTGTTGTCCGTCGCCGCCACCCGATACCGTTAAATGGGCTGGTACATCCGTTTCCAGGGGCAGCGATTGAGTGGATGGTGCCCCGGTTTCGTTTCGATTCAGGGATCCGAGTGTTTCAGGAGCAAGGGTATGCTTCCGGACAATACCCATGGAGGCTTCGGATATTTGCTGGATACTTTCCATCATGCGTTCAAGCGAGCGCCCGGCTTCTGACTGGGTCTCAAGAAATTTTTTATGTGCCTCGGTTGTTTGAGCCTGAAGCGCCTGCATGGATTTGAGGCCTTCCTGGACTGTGCGGAGCGCGTTTTCCACAACCGGTGATGCGGCGGATGTATTCGGTGTTTTTTTCATGGTTTTATCAAGCGATTTTATCTGGTTTTTATCAATTGTAATTTTTTTAAGCTGGTGAGAATCATGGGTTTTATTATTATCGTCTACTTGCCTGTGTTGGTTTCGATCCGGTTTTTCTTTGCCGGGGCGCCGATAGTTGGCTCCCAGGATCTGCATCTTCATCCGGCGAGTCTTTTTTAGGGGTGCCGGCTCTTCCCAGGAACTTAAATGAACCGGATGCCCCAATGCTGTTAGAAATGCAAGTGTTCTTGCAAGATCTGCGATACCGAAGGCTTTCCCATTGGAAGTGTCCATGGAAATGACCTGGTGGTTTCGGCCGTCTAAAATCGAATGAACGAGCCCGGAAAGGACGGATTTTGGGCCCACTTCCACAAAGGTGCGGACATCCTGATCGTACAAGCGTTCGATCTCGGCCATAAAAAGAACCGGTTCCAGTATCTGTTTGCCCAGGATCGATCTGACAGATGCAATATCCCCGGGGTAGGGCTCGGCGGTGTTGTTTGCGAAAACCGGTATGTCGGTGGGTTCGATAGCGCAATTATCCAGCGCCTTTTGAAAGGGCTGTACCGCTCCTTTGACCAGATGGCTGTGAAAGGCTGCTGATACCGGGAGCTGAACACATTGAAATCCTTTATCTTTCATCTGTTTCCGGGCGCGGTCGATGGCTTCTTTTGTACCGGCCAGAACCCCCTGTTCCGGGCTGTTTCGGTTCGCCAGTACAAGGTCGGATGTGTTGTCGGCGAATTCACTCAGGCTTTCCAGCGGGGCTTTCACGGCCAGCATACTGCCGCAGCCATTCTTTTTTCCGGCTTCGGCCATGGCACTGCCCCGGGAAACGGCCAGGTCAAGAAATGTGGCCTCATCGATCCAGCCTGCAGCGCAAAGTGCCGTCAGTTCACCAAAGGAGTGCCCGCAGGTCACTGCAGGTTCTACACCAAAGCTTTCCAGTACACGGGCCATGGCCAGACTGATGGCACCAATGGCGGGTTGGGCGATATCCGTGCATCGTAGCAACCGTTCCTGATCCTGGCGTTCTTGCATGTTTTGAGGCGGCACGGGGTAGATATAGTCGGTCAATCGACGACGTGGTCCCAATGTGGCATTAGCCCGCTCCAACAATTCCAAGACACTTGGAAATATACAGGCGAGATCTCGGCCCATACCCACATACTGGCTTCCCTGACCGGGAAATAGAAAGGCTGTTTTCTCCGGGCCGGATCCGTTGCCAAAGAAGATGTTTTTCAAATGCCAGGGATGTTGACCGGAATGGGTTTGGAGACCTGAAACCGCATCCTCAACGAGTTGTTTCAGGGACTCGCCGGAGTCAGTGTTTTTTATGGACAGGTCATGGACCAGAACAAGCCTGAAACGATGGTCCGGCCGGAACCGGTGTCGGGTCTGTTCGGCCATGCGGGCTCGCTCATCCAGTGAAACACTGCTCGTGACGACGGTTTTTAGATCTGCCAGTTGCTGGTGAATCTCCTTGACGCTGAGGGCTGAAAAAGCAAAGAGCTCGATGGTTCCGTCCCATGAAATGTCCGCCTTCTCTTTGGCGTATTCCTCCATCACCACATGAAAGTTACTGCCGCCGAAACCAAAGGAACTGACACCCGATCGCCTGGGAAAGTCTTTTTCAGAAAACCACGGGCGGGTCTCCGAATTGATATAAAAGGGCGATTCCTCCATGTTGAGATCCGGATCGGGGAATTCGGCTTTCAGCGTAGGGGGCAAAACCTTGTTTTTCAAAGCCAGCGCAGCCTTGATAATGGCGGCTGAACCGGCGGCGGCCTTGGTATGTCCGATCATGGATTTTACGGATCCGATTGCACAATAATTGAGATGGTCCTTATCAACACCGAAGACTTTTTTCAGTGCTGCGAACTCGACTTTATCTCCGACCCTGGTGCCTGTTCCGTGTGCTTCGATATTGCCGATGGTTGCCGGGTCGATCTGAGCGGACTGATAGGCCAGTCGGACCGCTTTTGCCTGGCCCTCGACTCTTGGTGCATAGATGCTTTGGGATTTGCCGTCGCTCGAAGAACCGATGCCGTTGATGACGGCATAAATTCTGTCGCCATCCCTTTCGGCATCGTCAAGCCGTTTAAGCACCATCATGCCGACGCCTTCGCCGAGGACCGTACCGTCAGCATCCTTGGAGAAGGGTCGGATATCGCCGGTGGGTGAAAGAATTCGCGTTTTCGAAAAACACATATGCATGAAAATATCATTGATGGCATCGACGCCACCGGTGACGACCATGTCGCATTTTTCGGCTTGAAGTTCTAAAAGCGAAAGGTGGAGGGCACTGAGGGAACTGGCGCATGCCGCATCCACGACACAATTCGTGCCCCCAAGATTCAAGCGGTTGCAAATCCTACCGGCAACCACATTGCCCAATAGGCCCGGAAAGGAATTTTCCTGCCAGGGAACATAAGCATCTGAAATTCTATTCACGACTTCAAGGGCTGTTTTTTCGGGTACGCCCGCTTTCTTCAAGGCTTGACGCCAGATGGGGTGGCCGAGTCTTGCGCCCAGGGGAATGACCAGTTCCTGTGTTCCGGTGACACCTAGAATAACACTGGTGTTGTCTCTGTTAAAATCGATATTCTGCCCGTAGCCGGCGTCTTCGAGTGCATCTCTTGCCGTTATCAAGGCCAGGAGCTGAGATGTATCGGTTGCCTCCAGAGATGAAGGGGGTATGCCGAATTCAGAGGGATCGAAATCAATGGGGGAAAGGAAGGCTCCCCGCCGGCAGTAGACATGGTCCGGCATTTTTGGATCCTCATGAAAGTAATCTTCGGCTGACCAGTGTGTTTGGGGTATGTTTTGAATGGCATCCTTCTTTTGGTAAAGAAGTTGCCAATATGCTTTCAAGCCGGGAGCCCCCGGGAATAGACAACCGATCCCGATGATGGCGGCAGGCATAGCTTTTAATTCTTTGTAATTGTTATCCATTTCGCTTGAACCCTGAAATCCTCGATCATTCGAACCCTGGTTTGGGTCAACTCTTTTAAAGATGATTAAAACAATATAATGTATAATTAATAGATTATCAAGTATTGACGCTAAAAAATTAACTTGATATATTGATATCACAACATGACAACAGGCAATGAGGGTTCAGTATGATTCGATTCTATCTCAACCGTGAGCTTTCCACAATGTTTGGTTTCAAGCTGTCCCGCTGGAAACGGTGGTCCCGCGAATTTTTACCTCCCGATCCTCTGGGGGGACTGCAATCGGGTTTTGCGCGTCAGTACAGTCTGCTGGAAGCATTTCAGGTCTACCTGGGAGGACATCTGGTGGCGGATCTAAAATTATCGATCCCCGAAACGAAAATAATCCTGGGTGATTTGCAGAAATGGGTGACGACCCAGTACTTTTCATATCTGCCTCCTGAAGAACCGTCTCCGGTTCAAAAGTCCGTCAAAGAGTACCGTATCTATATATTCATGAACCTTGAACCCACCCAGGATGCGCGGAAGTACTCATACATGATTCGGAGGGTGATTGATCAGGAAAAATCACATGGAAAAGGTACCAGGATCGTTACGGAACGGTATATAGAGAACTGGCTTAAAGACGGAGAGCCGGCAACCGGGTTCGACAAATCAGATGGCGTGCCCTACTGGATGGCGGCTAGAATTTTGTATATTACGAAAGTTTATCAAATCTTTACGGAAAAGTTACAGGGAGAGAGTATCTGACCGGGGTCAGACGCTCTTAGCATTACCGTCATCCTGGTTGCATCCGCTGGCCTTCGGCAGCAGCTCAATTTATAACGCCGGGGTTGTGAAGCGTTATAATTCAACGATGCGTTGAGGAAGGAAGGAAATTAGAGTAGTTTTTTATAAACGTCTTTACAGTGTCCGACTTTTACGACAAGGATTACGAGCCGATCTTCATGAATTTCATAAACTATCCGATAAACACCAGCACGAATTTTATGAAAAGAATTGTTTCCTTTCATCTTATGTAGTGGCCGGGCTATGCAAATTTTCAGCAAGATCATCTATCTTTTTCTTAATTTGCCGCAGCTCTTTTTTGGTAATTTGCGGCTTTTCCCTTTTAAACCCGCCAAGTTACCCTTAACCGTTAACCGATAAATACCAACTTGAAAAATACAATAGTATGATGTATTGTCATACCGGAGGTGATAAAAATGGCTGCTTCAAAAATTGCAATTACCATTGATGACAGAATGCTAAAACAGCTTGATATTCTAGTTAAATCAAATTTTTTCCCAAATCGGAGCAAGGCTATTCAGGAGGCTATTTCTGAAAAATTGCTACGACTTGAAAAAAGCCGTTTAGTTCAAGAATGTGCGAAACTTGATCCGAATTTCGAGCAAACCATGGCTGAAGAGGGCCTTTCAACGGAGATGGAAGAATGGCCAGAATATTAAGACGCGGAATTTACTGGGCTGATTTAAATCCGGTTATTGGAAGTGTACAGGGCGGTTTACGCCCTGTTCTTATTTTAAGTGAAAATGTTTTCAATGAACGGTCCGGAACAATTATTGCGGTGGCATTAACGAGTCAACCACAGAGAGCAGGATATCCACTTACGCTAAAACTTAAGAGTTCAAAGCTTCCAAAAAGATCCTGGGTTAAAATCAGTCAAATTCGTACGCTTTCAGTAAAACGGATACGAAAAAAGATTGCAGAAGCATCCGAAGAAGAAATTGCTCTTATCATAGAGGGTCTAAATGAAATAATTGGCGGTTAACATGCTCTTTCAGCGGAGCGCAAAAAAACCGCACCCGCTGAAAATAATGGATTCTGTTTCGGGAATTGGATGGGGCTATCATGATGGGCTTCGCAATTTGTATTTATGAATCATTTTCTGACGATCACTGATCACCGAAGCAAAAAAAGGTTAGTGTCAATCTCTTTTTGGAGCCTCCTTAAATACTGCCCAGCAAGTCCTGGATTATTCCGAGTTCAAGGGGTTCTATGCGTGTGGGGACATCGGGAAGAAAAATTCCCTGTTGCCTCAGGCATTGTCTCCTGGTAACGATGGCCGCTCCCAGAAGAAGATTGAGGGCAATGACGACAACTTGCCGATTATGAGCTGATTCAAGAAAGCTACCTTTCACCCACTGGTTGAAGGCACCGATGGCGGGTCCGCACCAGATCTGGTAATCGATCTTTCTGGATGGCTCACCCGTATTTGCCCAGTTAGATGACTGGCCGAGATAAGAACGGAAAACCAAGGCCATTCGATGTTTTGGATTCGTTTCCGCTCTTTCGACTTGTTCGGGGTCCCTGTTCAGAAAAAATTCTTTTGTATGGGCCCATTCCTCAAAAAATGATCTGCGAAAAAAATCCCTTTCAAGAATGTTTCTCTGGGATTCCGGAATGTCTTCATAAGCGTCATGGGCTGTGTATAGTTCGTAAAGCTTTCCTGCGCGAAGCGGGAACATGGTTCCCCGTTTCAACACCTGGACCTTGACACCCATTTCAAACATATCCGCTGCGGGTGCCATGGTGACATCGGCTTGCTGGGCTTCTGAAAGCATTTGACGCACCGTGTCCGAAGTGCCGGCTTCCCTGCAAGCCTGGTTGATGGAACCTGTTACAATATAGTCCGCCCCCATGGCAAATGCTGCAGCGGCCGATTCAGGCGTGGCAATCCCTCCCCCAAGCCCGATACTGAGAGGCGCGTCGAAATTAAATTCCGTCATCGCCCAATCCCTGAGGGAGATCATAGTGGGAAGCAGGGCCAGTGCCGGTCGGTTGTCTGTGTGGCCCCCGGAATCGGCTTCTGCAGTCAGGGCGTCGGCCATGGGGATCGTTTCCGCCAAACGAGCTTCCTGGGAAGTGATCCAGCCCAGTCCCAGGAGCTGCCGGATGAACTTTTCCGGCGGTGGTGCAAGAAATTTTTTAGCGACCTCTTCGCGTGATATTTTGGCAATGATTTTTTGGGGTGTTGCAGTGATGCCGTGCTCGTCCTGTTGGATTCCCTTTATGCGGTAATATACCAGGGGGAGTGTGAGGTTCATGAAAGCGGAAGCGCTGATCAGGCGAACGCCGTACCTGAGGTAGAGATGAACCGTTTCCAGCTCCAGATTCGGGTCGCCGGGGCTGTGAATAAGATTGAACCCGAACGGCAGACGGCCCATTTTTTCCTGAAGGTATTGGATCGCAGTTTCAATTTGCGGTATGGCAAGACCTGCGGCGCCATAAAAACCTAACATGCCGGCACGTCCTGCCGATTCTACCATTTTCGTCGATGTTATTCCATTTGCCATGGCACCGACGACATAGGGGTAACGAAGCCCATAGGTGCGTATGAAATCCGGACTTCCCATGCTTGCGGGGTGCAATGGCGGCACGAACGCTGTCCAGGGGAATCGCCTTTCCTGTGATGCTGGATCACCGGACGGCAGACTTGCGCTGACGATATGGCCCCCTTGGGCGATCCCGATTTGTCCTCCGGCATCGATGACATAAATCGGCTTTCCTACCTGTTTTATCGCCGAATAGACAGCATCATGACCTAACCCAGGTTTGTCCTCACCCTTTATCCACCATCCCAATTGATTGGCTCGACTCATTGACTATCCTCTTGGATGATATTTTTTATGAACTTCCTTTAAGTGTTTCTGGGCAACGTGCGTATATATCTGCGTGGTGGAAATGTCAACATGTCCGAGCATGACCTGGACTGTACGGAGATCAGCGCCGCCTTCCAGCAAGTGGGTGGCAAATGAATGCCGCAGGGTATGTGGCGTGATATGTTTCAACGGGGCACATTTTTGAGCATATTTTTTCAGCAGTTTCCAGAATCCCTGTCTTGTCATGGGCTTTCCGGCCCTGGCCACAAACAGATAGGCACTCATCCGGCCTTTCAGCAGGGCAGGGCGTGCTGTTTCGAGATAGCTGTCGATCCGGTTTTTTGCATAGGTACCAAAGGGAACGATCCGTTCTTTTGATCCCTTGCCCAATACGCGCAGGAAGCACCCCTCGAGGTTGACATCCATCAGACGTAGGTGGATGAGTTCGGAGACTCTCAATCCGGCGGCATACAGGAGTTCGAACATTGCTGCATTCCTTGCGCCGGACGGTGTTGTAGGGTCCGGTGCTTCCAGGAGAATTCTGACGTCGGCAACGGACAGCACATCCGGAAGCGTGACATGCCGTTTGGGGAGTTCAACAACCTTGGCGTGATTCTTGGGGATATGTTTTTCCTGGACCAGAAAAGTATAAAAGCCTCTGAGGGTCACCAGATGTCTGGCCCTGGAGCTGGTTCCCAAGCCCTGGTTTCTGAGATGGATGAGATAGTGAAGAATGATCTTGTTATCGGCTTTTTCGATGGCATGGATCCGGTTCTTTTTTAAAAACGCCAGGTACCTGACGATGTCTCTGCTGTAGGCGGTGATGGTTTTTTTGGCAAGCCCTTTTTCCACCAGGATATAATGCAGGTACTGGTCGGCCAGTGTGTCCATGTCAGGCATAATCAATCCCGATAAACAAAACATTTTGCCTAATTATTGCTGAATATGCAAATATAGATTTAATTCAGCCGGTTTTAGGTTTTACGTTTTAGGTTTTAGGATAGAAAATTGTGTTCAGGAAGATACTTAAAACTTAAAACCTAAAACTTAAAACCTAAAACTTAAAACATTAGCAGAAAGGATTTTTTGACCTTTTGCAAATCGTCAAGTATGAGTAAAACCTAAGTTGAGCGATTGTCGAGGTTGCCGAAGCTACAAGGAAGATGCTGTTCCGCTATAGTGAACTATGCGGTATGGCATC
>QMMS01000060.1 GCA_003647375.1 Deltaproteobacteria bacterium | reverse complement strand
CCACCATGGTGGATGAAGATGACTATGCCATTAAACCCATGAACTGTCCCGGGGGTATGCTGCTTTATGGAAACCGGCCCCATTCTTACCGGGAATTCCCCATCCGGGCGGCAGAGATCGGCCTTGTCCACCGCCACGAGTTAAGTGGTGTGCTAGCGGGTCTTTTCCGGGTCAGGGCTTTTCATCAGGACGATGCCCACATCTTCATGACACCGAATCAGATTCGAGCTGAAATATTGGGAGTCCTACAGTTGGCTGAACGGGTTTACAGGACCTTCGGTCTTGATTTTCGTCTGGAACTTTCTACCAGACCTGAAAAATCGATTGGAACCGACGAGCAGTGGGAAGTCGCAACAGAAGGACTGCGGGGCGCCCTGGATGCCTATGGTCTTGAATACCGACTCAATGAGGGGGACGGTGCCTTTTATGGTCCTAAAATAGATCTGCATATCATGGACGCCCTTAAACGAACCTGGCAATGCGGTACAATCCAACTGGACATGTCATTGCCGGAACGGTTTGACCTGAGTTATATTGCCCAGGACAATGAGAAGCATCGCCCCATTATGATCCACCGCACTATTTTAGGGTCCATCGAGCGATTCCTGGGTATTTTGATTGAACACTTTGCAGGCAAGTTTCCGTTGTGGATGGCGCCGGTTCAGGCCGTGGCACTACCTATTAACGACGAACTCATTCCCTATGCTCTGGAAGTCAAGGGTGTCATGGAAAGGACCGGGTTGCGTATGGAGATCGACAGCAGAACCGAAAGCCTCAATAAAAAAATTCGTGCGGCACAGTTGGCCAATATCCCATTGATTCTCACCATCGGCGCCAAGGAACAGGCATCAAATACCCTTTCTGTGAGGACCCTGGATGGCAACGTCAAAATGGGTGTATCCCAGGATGAATTTATCGAGGCAGTCTCTACAAACATCGAAAAGAGAGAACTGGATCTGGAGCTGTTTCAATAACATTGTCGCACAATTTTATTGCGGAATTAGTATGACAAAAGGGAAAACAGGAAAGAAGGAGAATGCCGGCATAACGAGCCACAAGATCCGATGGTGTGACAACCGTTGTCCACATGCCGACTTCGCCAAGCTGGATGCCATGGATGGGAGCTGCCACACGTTTCAATCCTTGTGGTGTGGTTTGCTGCAGAAACATGTGACCAAGAACGCTCCCTGTGAAAACCGATTCGGAAAAAGGCGCCCGACAACCGGGTTTTGAAACATCTAAATATGGCGATCTCTTCACACACCCATGGCAAAATATTCGTTTTCTATTGGCTGCCGGTGATTCTGTACTGCCTTTTGATCTTTATCCAGTCTTCCTATCCTGCAACCGACAGCCTTCCCTCGATTCCCCATATGGACAAGCTGGCGCATGCCGGTGCTTATGCACTGCTCGCATATCTTTTATTCCGCGTGTTTCAATTGACAAGAATCCGGAAAAGTGCCGTGTTGCTGGTGATTCTCAGTGCACTGTCTTCGTCGGTTTACGGTATCAGCGACGAAATTCATCAGTACTTTGTGCCTTCGCGAATGGCCGATATCGCTGATATGGCGGCTAACACCGTGGGAAGTTTCATGGGTGCCATTGCGGCACAAATTATTTTAAACCGGCAGTAGCGAGTTTCCAACGATATGTCAGGAATCTCCAATTGCCTATTAATTCGGTATGCTGCTATGTATTCTTGCCTGCTTTCAGAACCAAATAACCAACCATCCCAGACATGAATGACCCTACAAGTATTGCTAATTTATCTGTGTATTGAAAAATGCTATTATCTTCAAACGCTAATGAAACTATAAATAAACTCATCGTAAACCCGATGCCTGTTAATACCGATACCCCATAAAGCTGCATCCAATTACTGCCTTCAGGAAGTTTTGCTATTTTGAGTTTTATTGCAACCCAACTAAAGCCAAAAACACCCAGTTGCTTACCGATAAATAACCCAAGCATGATGCCTAACGGTACAGGGCCCGACATTTGGCTAAAAGATATTTCAGTGACATTGACACCCGCATTAACAAAAGCAAATAGCGGGAGTATAAAAAATGCAACCCAGAAATGGAGGTTATGTTCTATGTCTTTAAGGGGTGAAATTGGATGGTTGTTTTCATCTTTTGCGTTCAGTGGAATAGTGAATGCTAATGCAACCCCTGCTAATGTTGCATGAACGCCGGATTTAAGGACGCTTACCCATAATATTGTGCCAACGATAAAATAAGCGGCTTTTTTTGTAATGCCGAATATATTAAAAGCGATTAAAACAGCCAAAGAAATAAGTGCACTGATAATAGATACTGTGGACAATTCGACCGTATAGAAAATAGCAATAATGACTATTGCGCCTAAATCGTCAATAATTGCTAATGCCAATAAAAATAGTTTTAGCGATGTGGGGATTCGATTTCCTAATAGCGAAAGAATACCTAATGCAAAAGCAATATCGGTTGCTGTTGGTATTGCCCAACCATTGGTAGCTAATGGATTGTTTTGGTTGAATGTTAGATAGATTGCTGCCGGAACAACCATTCCGCCAACAGCAGCAAATCCGGGTAATGCGATTTGACTTAAAGAGGATAGATGCCCTTCTATTATTTCCCTTTTTACTTCCAAACCAATTAACAAAAAGAAAATGGCCATCAAGCCATCATTTACCCAATGGTAAAGTGACTTATCAAGATGCAATGAACCAATTCTTATTTCCACTGGGATATGTAAGAATGATTCATACAGTGGCAACATAAATGTATTGCTTAATACAAGTGAAAAAATAGTTGTAAATATTAAAAGTATGCCACTTGATGATTCATTCTGTATAAATTCTTCGATTGTTTTCATTCAAACCTCAATATAACGTGACACAGTATTCCATATTTTGGCCAACCGGTAATGGATTGAGTTTATAGCATGAAAAACACGCTTTGAAAAACACCAAATGCCTCCGGAAATCATAGTCTCATTCAAGTAACACACAGCATTGACAAAAGCATCGCTTTTGGTTACATAACCCAGATGGTATCAAACCGATTTATATAACGATTGGATGCAGAGGATGTACATATGAATGATCAGGGAAACATCACCATCAATGGCAATGCGTTTTCATTCGAGCCCGGAGAAACCATTCTGGCGGTTGCCGGAAGAAACCACATCGATATCCCGACACTTTGTCACCTGAAGGGAGCCTCCCCCACGGGTAATTGCAGGGTATGTGTGGTGGAAATAGAAAATGAGAAGGATCTTTTACCTTCCTGTGCCACCCTGGCAGAGGCGGGCATGGTGGTCCATTCGGAGTCCCCGGAAGTTGTAAAGGCCCGTCGAATGATCATTCAACTCATGCTCTCCACCGGTAATCACAACTGTGCCATCAGGGGGACCAGCAGCGACGACTGGACCCAGTTTCAGATGAAAGTCCAGCAGTATGACGACAGTTCAGAGCTTTGCCCGGTTTGGGGAGACTGCCGTTTACAGGATCTGGCCTATCGTTATCAGGTGGAGCCCGGAAGGTTCTCAGATGCGGGTACGCCCTATCCCATGGAAACGGTCAATCCATTTATCGTCAGGGATTTTTCCCGGTGCATCAAGTGCGGCAGGTGTGTTCAGGCCTGCAACGATATTCAGGTTAACAATGCCATCCAGTTTGGTTATACGGGTAGTAATTCAAAAATTATCGCTGCCGACGATAAACCCCTGAAAGATTCGGATTGTGTTTTCTGCGGTGAATGTGTTCAGGTGTGTCCGGTGGGCGCCTTGGTGGAAAAGGATGTTCGCTACCAGGTACGACACTGGGAAACCGAAAAGGTTCGCACCACCTGTTCTTACTGCGGTGTGGGGTGCCAGCTCTATCTGCATGTCAAGGACAACCGGGTTGTCAAAGTTTCCGGTGTCGAAGGGGCTCCCCCGAACTATGGCAGCTTGTGTGTCAAAGGCCGATTCGGGTATGATTTCATCCACTCGTCTGAGCGCTTGACCGCTCCCATGATCAAGGAGAACGGTACCTTCAGGGAAGCCACCTGGGACGAGGCCTTGGATACAGTCGCCAGGCGGTTCAACGAGATAAAGGAAACTCACGGATCGGACAGCCTTGGTGTTTTTACCTCCGCGAGAATTACCAACGAGGAGAATTACATCGCCAGCAAGTTTGCGCGGGCAGTGCTGAAGACCAACAATATCGATCATTGTGCCCGGCTCTGACATTCTTCGACAGTAGCCGGTCTGGCTGCAGCATTCGGAAGCGGTTCCATGACGAACACCATCGGTGATATCGAGAAAGCGGACGTTATCCTGGTCACCGGATCCAATACCACCGAAAACCACCCGGTCTTGTCAGCTTTCATCAAACGAGCTGTCACCTTCAGAGGTGCCAAGCTCATTGTTGTCGATCCACGATTTGTCCGGATTGCCACGTTTGCCCATCACTGGCTGCGACAAAATCTGGGGACCGATGTGGCCTGGATCAACGGGATGATGAACGTCATTATCAACGAAAATATTTATGACCACACATTTGTGGAAAAGCGAACCGAGGGTTTCGAAGAACTCAAAAAGGTTGTGGCAAAATACACGCCGACCTACGTGGAGGAGATCACCGGCATACCCCAGGCAGACCTGGCCCATGCCGCCAGAATTTATGCACATGCCGGCGCTGGTAGTATATGCTACTGTATGGGCATTACCCAGCACACCTCGGGAACAGACAATGTCAAATCCCTGGCAAACCTGGCCATGCTCTGTGGTCATATGGGCGTCGAAGGCGGTGGCGTCAATCCGTTGAGGGGTCAGAACAATGTTCAAGGTGCCTGCGACATGGGTGGATTGCCGAATGTTTATTCAGGGTACCAGCCGGTGGCCGATCTGGCCGTCGCAAGGAAGATGGAGGAGGCCTGGGGCGTCAGCAATATACCAACCCAGCCCGGCCTGACTGTTACGAAAATGATTCCCAAGGCACATGACGGGGAACTCAAGGGATTGTATATCATTGGTGAGAATCCGCTGGTGTCGGACCCCGATCTGAATCATGCTAAAAAGAGTTTTGCCAACCTCGATTTTCTGGTGGTGCAGGATATATTCATGACCGAGACGGCCCAACTTGCGGATGTGGTCCTTCCCTCCAAGTGTTTTGCCGAAAAAGAAGGCACATTTACCAATACTGAGCGGCGGGTACAGCGCATACGAAAAGCAGTGGATGCACCGGGCCAGGCAATGGATGACTGGAAAATCACATCGGAAATTGCAACACGTATGGGATTTGCAATGCCCTACGGCGAAAGCCGGGAGATCATGGAGGAACTGGTTACGGTGACCCCATCTTATGCCGGGATCGACTATGATCGGATTGCGTATGAGGGTATTCACTGGCCATGTCCCACCAAAGAGCACCCCGGGACACCGATCCTTCACCAGGGGCAGTTTACAAGGGGGAAGGGCCTTTTTCACGCCATTGATTTCAGGGAGCCGGCCGAAAAAATAGATGCGGAATATCCCATGGCTTTGACCACCGGTCGTCTCCTGTATCATTATCATACCGGGACCATGACCATGAAATCAGAGGGATTGAACGAAAGGGCGCCCGCTTGTTTCGTCGAGATTTCATCAGATGACGCGCGTGCCTATGATCTTGAAGACGGTTCGATGGTCAAGGTCGAATCCCGGCGGGGAGATATCAGTGCCGCCATCAAGGTTTCTGAAAAGGCGGTTGCCGGAACAGTGTTCATTCCGTTCCATTTTGCCCAGGCAGCTGCGAATAAGCTCACGAATGCGGCCCTGGATCCGGTATCGGGGATTCCGGAGTATAAAGTGTGTGCGGTGAGGCTCTCTAAAGCTGCATAGCAGCTTTAGAGATAGGGTCGGAGGTTTGAAGGGTTGGAGGGTTCAAGGATTCAAGGCATAAAGTATAACCGTAAACAAAAAGCCATAAGCTTAGAGCAGCTTATGGCTTTTTAGCTGGATTGTCATATTCGAATATTCTGTTCGTTGCATATTGGGTATTGCCCGTAGCAATCCTTTTGCAACCGTCAACACTTTCCCGCCCCATCAACCCAATGAACACAATAAACTCAACGAACGAAATTAACGCTGTTCCCCTCAAACCCTGCTCTACCTACTCTCCCTCCTGCGGTCTCTTCACGGTCGGTGACAGGATGTCAAAGTAGTAATGGATTCCAGCACCCACAAAGGAATCAGCCGTGGTTCCAAAGGAGTCGTCGCCGTCGTAGTTTATGAAAGTGAGTCCAACCTCGGTTGAAAAGCCGAGATTAGGCAGGCCGCTGAAGAAATATTCGATCCCGATGCCGGCATTGATCCAGGTGCCCGTTTTGGTGTTGCCGTTATCCGGATCGACACGGGAAAATCCCAACCCTGCAATGGCATCCACGTGGAGATTTTTTTCATCTTTGATTTTAAAGTATAGCTTGCCACCCAAATCCAGATCGTCAGATGAATCTGAAAAGTTGAACCCGACAAGGCCCTGTACGGCGAGTTCATTGTTGATCCAGTATTTTCCGGACAAGGAGTCCACGTCCTGAGGACTGAATTGAGAATTATAACCGATTCCCAGGTTGCCCTTCAAGTCTTTTGCAAGGACGGGGGTTGCGAGGATACCGAGTATGAGTATGAAAGCGCATACCATTTTAGTTGTTTTCATAATACTCCTTTAATAAAATCATATAACTGTTTGTAGTTAGTGTCCGTCTATAAATGAGGATTTTTGTGTGAGATCAAGGCGGACGACAGATTTAACCCGGAGTAATAGCGTGCTATTTTGAGGAGTTAAATCATGGCGTCCAATGCCGATATCGCGGAAAAAGACCATTTGTGGAGGGGCACTATTTAAACCTGCGGGCGCGGCAATACCTTTGCCTTCTCGGCGATTTCCGGGACCTTGTGCTCCCACTCGATGGCCATGAGGTGCACGCCGGCAACCCCTTTCATCTCTTTGAATTCCTCGATCTGCTCGCAGGCAGCCTTGATGCCTTCTGCAGCAACCTTTCCTTTTTCAGCCCCCTGGAGTCGTTTGATAACCTCGTCCGGCACATCCATTCCAGGAACTTTGCTCTTCATATACTTGGCCATACCGACACTCTTCATGGGTGTGACGCCTGCCAGGATGTAGACTTTATCAGTCAACCCCATATCGTTGGCTTTCTTGATGAACTCTCTGAATTTATCCATATTGTAGATGCACTGGGTCTGGATGAAATCGACACCGGCATTGATTTTTTTAGCAAGTCTGTGAACGCGCCATTCAAATGGGTCGGCAAATGGGTTGGCAGCCGCACCGATAAACATTTTTGGGGCGACTTCCAGGTCTGCACCACCCAGAAATTTACTTTCGTCGCGCATTTTCTTGACCATACCGATGAGTTGAATGGAATCGATATCGAAGACACCTTTTGCCTGGGGGTGGTCGCCGAATTTTTGATGGTCTCCGGATAGGCACAGCATGTTCTTGATACCGTGCGCAGAGGCCCCGAGGATGTCGGACTGCATGGCCAGACGATTCCGGTCGCGACACACCATTTGAAAATTGGGTTCGAGACCTTCCTGCATGATCAAAATACTGGCTGCCCAGCTGGACATTCGTACCATAGCCGTCTGGTTGTCGGTGATATTGACTGCATCCACCATCCCTTTCAGGTGTTTTGCTTTTTCCCTGACTTCCCCGGCATCGGAACCCCGCGGTGGACCCAGTTCGCCTGTAAATGCAAAATGACCGGCCCGTAAAATTTTTTCCAAGTTACTTCCTGATTTGAAACCGTTTTCCTCTGTGCTCATATGCATCACCTTATGTCAGATAAATAGTCATCTCTTTCAACGCGTTATGCGATTTTATTCGGTCTTGGCTTTCTCAGGCTTTTTATATCCCGGCTGTACCAGCGTTCTCGGAACCTGGTCATTCCACCCGACCGGCTCTTTGATGCTGAGAATACAATCGAGGCGGTCCTGGGTTGCCAGGCGTTCGTAAATTTTGAACCAGGCGCAGGGCTGGTCCTCACTGATCTCACAGTTACCGTCGTTGGTGCCGCCGCACGGTCCGTTGTAAAGGCCCTTGGCGCACATGGTGACCGGGCAGATGCCGCCCGTCATTCCCAGAACGCATTCACCGCAGGATCGGCAGCGTTCCTCGTACCAGCCCACCGCCAGGTTGGCCGACATGCCGGTGGTATCCACCGCCGGGTAGACGGGGATACCGGGAAAGCGTTCCGCTAAAAACTGGATACCGACACCGCAGGCCATGGATAGAATAGCATCGTAATCCTTGACAATACCGTCGAACGGCTCCAGGTATTCCACGTCACATTGTCGTTCCACGGTGATGGTGCCGGTGTCCAGAGGCTTGTTTTCCAGCCTTCTGGCCATGTCAAGTTCTGCATTCAGGACATCGACTTCCTTTTCACCACCCGCGAGACAGACGGCCACACAGGTTCCGCACCCAGCGATGAGGACCTTTTTATGCGTCTTGATCATCTCTTTTATTTCATCAAAAGGTTTCCTTTTGGCGACTATCATGTTTCCTCCTTAAAAAAACCGCACCATTTTCTGCTGTCTTATGATCGGTGATTCGTAAAATATTTTACGGCCGATAATGGGTGCCGATCGCCTACATTTCTGTTTCGGGGTGAAAAACCAGAACATCTTTAAGGTCATCGCCAAGGTATTCACGTTCGTTCGGCCCCAGTATTCCCAAAGAAAGACAGATGAGCGTCCACAAATGGACAACCGGATAGTTGCCACCATAATGCTCGCTCAGCTCGTGAATCTGGGCATGGCAGTTGTGGCAACCGGCAATGCAATAATCGGCGCCTGTTGCCTTGATCTGCTGATCTTTAAGTTTTCCGTATTCCAGGCGTTCTTCCTTCATGCCCGATTGCAGGAATCCGCCGCCGCCGCCGCAACAGTAATTGTTTGACCGGTTGGGCTGCATGTCGACGAAGTTTTCTTCGCCCACAACGGATTTGACAACAAAACGCAGGTCTTCGGCTATGGGATCTCCGTAGCTTTTGCGAACAATCTGGCAGGGGTCTTGTACGGTAAACTTGATTTTAAGATCCTTGTTCCAGTCGGAATTGACTTTGAGTCTTCCTTCCCGGATCCATTTGGCATAATATTCGTAAATATTTTTTACTTCAAAATTGTGCTCAAGGTTGAATTTTTTCAGTCCGGCCCGGACTGAGAATGTGACGTGCCCTCATTCCGTATTGAGAAAAATTTTACACCCCAGTTCGTTCGCCGAATTGACCGTTGTTCGGGTGACTTGTTCCCAGGAATCGTTGTCGGCCAAGAACATGCAGTAATTTTCCCCGGCCCAGCCCTTGCTGCCGTATGTCCAGTCGACCCCGGCAAGATGAAGAATCTTCCATAGTGGGACCAGCTCATCGGGTTCGGTTACCGGTTCTCTTGAGTTTTGATTTAAAAAGAACTTCGCACCCTGTTTGTCGATGGGAGCCTGCATGTCTTTGAATTCAGGCTGTGATTCCTGATACTCTTCCAGAACGTCTTCGACGACAAATATGAAATCTTCCGGCGATGTTCCCATGGCGCTGGTGCTTTCATTCCGCAAGGCCATGTCGCAGGACCCCAAGATCCCCTTGGGGCGATCTTCCCTGGGTCTGAGCCCCCGGGTGTTGTAAATAAGTTGTGGGATATCTATTTTCATGGGGCAGACGTAGACACAGCGCTGGCACATGGTGCACATCCAGGGCCAGTCCGATTTAATAATTTCATCATCCATACCCAGAGCTGCCATGCGCAGGAATTTTCGCGGGTCCATGCCGTCGAGTCCTGTTGCCGGGCAGCCCGACGAGCAGGCACCGCAGGTCAGACAAAGATTCAGATTTCCCCCTTCAGGGAGAAGCTCTTTCACCTTGTCCAGAAAGATGCTCTTCTTTTTCCCGCCTAGTTTAATTGCTTCTTCAGCCATGATCATTCCTCCGTTTTAGGCTGTCCCCGATTCCTTTAATGGATTGGGTCCCATCGCCTTGATAAGTTCCGTCATTTCCCTGGCGTAGGCAGCAAAGGTAGGCCCTTCGCCAGAAGAAAGATTATACATTCTAACCCTGTCGGCTTCAAGGCCTATTTCTTCCAGGAGCATGCGCACATGCTCGACCCGTTCACGAGCCCTGAAATTGCCTTCGTTATAATGGCAGGTCCCTTCCAGGCAACCCACCACATAAACACCATCAGCCCCTTTCTGGATCGCCCTGATGAGGTACATGACGTCTACTTTACCGGTACAGGGCACCCGGATGATTTTGATATTCGCCGGATACTCGAGTCGCATGGAACCTGCCAGGTCCGCTGCCGAATATCCTCAGTAATCACAACAAAATGAGATAATCGTCGGTTGAAAGTCCGTCATTACATGCCTCCTGCCAGTAGTGCGTCTATTTTGCAGAGAATCTGGTCGTCTTCATAAAAACTCAAGCTGATGGCTTGGCGCGGGCAAACCGAGGCACATATGCCACAGCCATGACACATGGCTTCGTCGATGACGATTTCTCCTTTTTCAATGTCGAACTTGGGTACGTCAAAGGGACACGAGCGAACACAGGTCAAGCATTTGACGCAGTGTTCCACATCCACCTTGGCCGTGATCGCCGACAGCCTGATTTCGTCTTTTGAAAGAAAGGTCATGGCCCGGGAGGCTGCCGCCTGGGACTGGGCAATGGATTCGGATATCAATTTTGGCGAATGGGCGGTACCACACAGGAAGGTGGCATCACTTCCCATGTCCACCGGCCTGAGTTTTACGTGGGCCTCGAGGAAAAAGCCCTCGGGGTTCCGGTTCAGCTTCATGATTTTGCTCAGCTCTTCCGTTTCGGCAGCCGCAACCCCGGCGCTGAGTGCCAGCAGATCCGAGCGGATCTGGATTGGTTGCTGGAGTACGTGATCTTTGACGGTTACCAGTAGACCGTCTTCGGTGGCTTCAACCTCGGGTGGATGCGCTTTATCGAAGCGAACGAAGATAACACCTTTTTGCCGGGCTTTGGTGTAATAGTCCTCCAGCAATCCGTATGTCCGCATGTCTCGGTAGAGGATAAACACCTGGGTGTCAGGGTTTGCCTCCTTGATGGCCAGCGCATTCTTGACGGCCGACTGGCAGCAGATTCTCGAACAATTGGGGTTTTCTTCGTTTCGCGATCCCACACACTGGATCATCGTGACGCATTCAAGCTTTTCGGCACCCTTGCTGTGGAGATGGTCTGTCAATTCGACCTGGGTTTTGACGCGTTCGTCTGTACCATAGAGATATTCCTTGGGTTCATACTCATTGGCACCGGTGGCTACCAGGATGACGCCATGTTCAATGATCTTGGATTCCCGCATGGGCCCGACGCCGATTTCGGTGGCAAAGTTGCCCTGGAAACCGTCAAAGGACATCACCACGGCGTTTGTCAGGATTTCGATATTTTCCCGGGCAGTCACGTCTTCGATAAGATCATGCAGATACTGCTGAATGTCCGCACCTTCAATGGTATGATGAAGTTTGCGCGCCATTCCTCCCAGTTCGGATCCTTTTTCGACGAGGGTTACGGGAAGACCCTGCTTGCTGATATTCAGGGCGGCATTCATACCGGCGATGCCGCCGCCTATCACCAGGGCTCGCTTGCTGACGCCGATAATCTTTTCTTTCAGTGGTCTCAGCCGACTGGAGCGTGCTACGGCCATACGCACCAGGTCCTTGGCCTTCTGGGTGGCGATGTCGGGATTGTTTGCATGTACCCATGAGTTCTGATTGCGGATGTTGGCCATTTCAAAGAGGTATTTATTGAGGCCACAGGCTTCCAGGGTTTCCATAAACATGGGCGCATGGGTTTTGGGGCTGCACGAGGCCACCACCACACGGTTCAGTTTTTCTTCCTTGATCTTTTTCTTGATGTCTTCCTGGGTATCCTGACTACAGGTAAAGAGGTTGTTGTCCGTGAATACGACATCGGGAAGGGTAGCGGCATATGCCTGGACACCCGGTACGTCCACCACACCAGCAATGTTGATGCCGCAGCTACAGACAAAGACACCAATTCTGGGTTCTTCCTCGCTGACGTCAAATTCCTCGGCAAGCACAATTTTTTTGGAAAGCGTCCCTCTGGCTTCCGCCACATCCACACCGGCAGCGGCGGCGGCGGCGCTGGCCTCCGTGATGGACGCGGGAATGTCTTTCGGTCCCTGGAAAATGCCGCAGGTATAGACGCCGGGCCGCGACGTGGCAACCGGCGCGAGGGGATCAGTGGCCACAAAATTGTAATGGTTGAGGTCAATCTCGAGTCGCCTGGCCAGTTCAACGGAGGCTTCGCCGACCTGCAGTCCCACGGACAGCACCAGCATGTCGAAACTTTCTTCCTGCATTTGCCCGGCTTCGTCCGCAAACGCCACTTTCAGGTTCCGGGTTTCAGGGTCATCGGTTATGGTGTGTACCCGGGCCTTGATAAAGCGCACTCCTTCCTGGTCTCTCGCCCGGTCATAGTACTTTTCATAATCCTTGCCAAAAGAGCGGATATCCATGTTGAAAACAGCGCAGTCCAGATCATCTTTGGAGTGTTCCTTGGCGATCATGGCATCCTTGATAGTATACATGCAGCAGACCGAACTGCAGTATCCGTTGCCACACTTGTTGGTATCCCGTGAACCCACGCACTGCAACCAGGCAACTTTTTTAGGCTCCTTTTCGTCCGAAGGCCGCACAAGATGTCCCATGGTCGGTCCGGAGGCGCTTAATATCCGTTCAAACTCCAGGCTGGTCATGACATTCGGGTTGACACCGTAGTGGTAGAATTCTTTAAGGCCGCTGGGGTCGTACAGGTCCGTTCCAGAGGAAAGAATGACCGAGCCGACCTTGATTTCCTTGTCGACCGGTGTCTGGCTGTGGTCGATCGCTTCTGCAAGACAGACCTTGACGCACTGGTAGCATTCCGAGCAGATACCGCATTCCAGGCACCGCTGGGCTTCGGTTTGTGCTTCTGCTTCGTCGTAGCCAAACGATACTTCCAGAAAATTGCACTCCCGGGCTTCAGGGTCCAGGCACCGCACGGAAGTGCGGTCTTTTTTGGGCTCGTTTTCTATGTCGGGTTTTTCAAATTCCCAGGTCTTTTCACGGTTTGCTGCCAGGTCCTGGCCGTTCAGAAACCGGTGAATGCTCTCGGCGGCTTCTTTGCCGCAGGAGACGGCATCCACCACTGACTTGGGGCCATAAAAGGCATCGCCACCGGCAAAAACCCAATCGATCTCTGTCTGCAGGGTGACGGGATCTGCTTCGAGTCCGCCTCGCGGCGTGACGGGAATTCCCTGGGCCTTTATGTGTTCGAGCTGTGCACTCTGGCCAATGGCGACAATCATGGTATCGCCAAAAAAGGGCTGGCAGACATTGTCATCATATTGTGGGTTGAATCGACCCTCTTCATCAAAAACGGTTGTACAGGTCTTGAATTCGATTCCGGAAACCTTGTTGGTTTTGTCGATAAAAAAGGATTTGGGGCCATAGCTGTTGACGATCTGAATATCCCCTTCCAGAGCCTCTTCGATTTCGTGCTGCCAGGCCGGCATTTCCTCGCGTGCTTCAAGACAGATCAGGGTGACGTTTTTGGCACCTTTGCGCTTGGCGGTCAAGGCGACATCGATGGCCACATTTCCGCCGCCCACGACAACGACGTCTTCGCCGATGGCAACATCTTTTCCTAGGGCGCTGTCCCTCAAAAAATCAACACCCTGAAGAACACCTTCGGCATCCTCGTTTTCGACGCCGAGGTCACGGCCGCCGTGCAGGCCAATGGCGAGAAAGACGGCGGAAAACCCATCTTTTTTCAGGCTCTCGAGGGTGATGTCTTCGCCAAACATCACACCGGTCTTTATCTCGACACCCATTTTCTGGATGACCTGAATTTCGTCGGCCAGAAGATCTCTGGGAAGACGATACTCGGGGATTCCCACGGCCATCATGCCGCCGGTTACGGGGAGTTTTTCATATATGGTAACCTGGTATCCTTGTCTGACCAGGCAGTAGGCGGTTGTCAGGCCTGCGGGGCCGGATCCGATGATGGCCACCTTTTCTTCCCGGGATTCAGCCACTTCCGGTATATACCAGTCACCCTGTTGCCGTTCGTAGTCTGCAAGAAAGCGATGCAGCTCCCGGATGGCAAGGGGTTGGTCCACGTCGTTACGGGTACAGATCTCCTCACAGGGGTGATGACATACCCTGCCGCAGATGCCGGGGAAGGGATGCTCCTGCTTGAAGAGTTCCAGAGCTTCCCTGTATTTTCCCTGGTTGATAAGGGCGATGTAGCCCTGGATGCTTACATGTGCGGGACAGGTGGCTTTGCATGGTGCCGTGCCGCGCTTGTCGATACCATAGGCACCAGGGATGGCCTGGGGATATTTTTTGAAAGCAGCTTTGCGTTCCGAGAGCCCTTCGTCATATTCGTTGGAGCATGTAATGGGGCATACCTTGGCACACTCGCCACAACTGGTGCATTTATCCAGGTCGATGAAGCGGGGTTCCTGGTGAACTTTCGCCGTAAAATTACCGGGTTTTCCGTTCAGTTCTACCAATTCCGTGTTGGTGAGCAGTTCGATGTTGAGATGCCGGCCGACCTCGACCAGTTTCGGTGAAATGACTCACATGGCACAGTCATTGGTCGGGAAGGTCTTGTCCAGCTGGGACATGAGCCCGCCAATGGCCGACGACTTTTCCACCAGGTAAACATAATAGCCGGATTCGGCAAGATCCAGGGCCGATTGCATCCCTGCGATACCGCCGCCGACCACCATTGTCGCACCTATTATATCCTTAGGCATGGTTAGATTCTCCTGATTGTTCTGGTTGGGTTTTCCTACAAGTTGCTGTCAAGACGAACCGCAAAAAGATATTTTTAGGACGCCTGCCGACAATGCAAACCAAGGAAAATGTGTATATGTCGGACAGCCGCTTGTCAATAGAAATTGAACGATAGAACTTCCTGTGCGGTATTTGTTTGGTACGGGAACAGGGTAATAAGTGACAACCTTTCAAGCGATTGAAATATAAACATAATTATTTTCATTTCTTTCGTAATCGTTGTGCATTAGGGATGGATATTGGATGCAGGTTGGCATCAATCCCATTCTTTGCTTGCAAGATCTCGATTATATGATTATGTTCGGTGCGCAAAACAGCATCTAATTATATGGATTATCTCCAAAAGAGGTTTGTTCAAACACGTGAAAGAGAGCATCAAATGACACAAGCCAATTACAAAGCCTGGCCTTTCAAGGAGGCGTTCAAATTACAAAAACGGTATACTGAGCCTCCTGCAGATCCGGTAAGATTTGAAACCGGATTCGGGCCCAGCGGATTGCCACATATCGGCACCTTTGCAGAAGTCGCCCGCACCACATGGGTACGCCGGGCTTTTGAATTCCAGACCCACTGGGCTACGGAGCTCATCGCCTTCAGCGATGACATGGATGGCCTGCGGAAAGTGCCTTTAAACATGCCGCAACAGAAGATGCTCCAGGAGAATATCGGGAAACCATTGTGTCGAATCCCCGATCCCTTTGGCGAATGTGAAAGCTACAGTGCCCACATGAACCAGAAGCTGAAACAGTTTCTGGACAGCTATGGTTTCGACTACAGGTTTCAAGGCTCCCAAGAGGCCTACGCCAGGGGTGATTTCAATGCAGGTCTGGCAGTTATTCTGCAGAAGGTGGAGGCGATCAAGGCGATTATTCTGCCTACCATGAGCAAGGAGAAACGTCGGAACTGGTCACCCTTTTTTCCTGTTTGTGAAAACTGTGGCAGGATCAACAGCACGCGTGTCACGGCGTACCACGCGGACAGCAATACCATCGACTATGTATGTGATCAGGAAGAGGGCCTGTTGCAGAGCTGCAGTCACCACGGCGCGGCATCGATATTTGACGGCAACGTCAAGGTGGGATGGAAAGTTGACTGGGCTTTGCGCTGGTTTGCCTATGACATCGGGTATGAGATGTACGGAAAGGATTTGATTGATTCGGCCAGACTTTCGGGCAAGATTACGCGTGCCATGGGGAAACAACCGCCCACCGGCCTTTTTTATGAACTTTTTCTGGACGAGGAAGGTCGTAAGATCTCAAAGAGTGTGGGAAAGGGCCTGACCATCGACTCCTGGACAACCTACGCTCCCCTGGGGTCGTTGCTCTACTATTTGTTCCAGAACCCCCGGCAGGCCAAGCGACTCTACTGGGGGATCGTTCCCAAGTCGGTGGATGATTATCTGACGGGATTGAAGCAGTACCCGGCACTGGAAAATGATAAACAGCCTGATTCGCCGATATGGCATCTATTCAACAAGGGTGAAAAGAATCCGGTCTACGGATCACCCATCAATTTTTCGCTGATCAATAACCTGATTTCCGCCGTTGGAGCCGATGACAGGGATCTGATCATGGAATACCTCAAACGCTATGATCCCGATCTGAGTGTGTATCAGGATATTGTTACGGACCTGGTGGACAAAGCCATGGCCTATTACCGGGACTTTATCCTGCCGAACAAGCAGTACCGTAATCCCACGGACCCGGAAAAAGAGATGTTGGGACAGCTCCGCCGGGATCTTGCCGCCTGCGACATTACTGATGACAATGAACTGCAGACCATGCCGTTCTCAGTGGCCCGAATGTTCGAGACGGAACCCAAGGATTTCTTCAGAATGTTTTATGAGGTGATTTTCGGCCAGGAGCGGGGTCCCCGTTTCGGCACGTTTGTTCAGCTGGTGGGAAAAGACAAGGCACTTTCCATGCTGGATGAGATAGTTGGTACGACTGCTGACGAGCTTTGAGCCTCGAACCCTGTCTGCAACCTGATTGTTTGAAATTAGGATATCGACCCAGATGGACTTGGACCCATGATATCCGAAAAAACAACATTTCAAAAATTACGCCTGTTGCATGTACATGCCAGAGATCGGTAATTGTTCTTTGATACCCTTCTATCCCCTAATCCTGTAGGGGCAGGCATTGTGCCTTCCCATTTTGACGAATTACCGACGGTCTTTCGGGTACCCACAAGGGGCACCCCTACAATGGCCATTATACCGTGGGTGTATTTGGCATAATGGCATATTCGGTCAATTCGATATTAGAAACCCGTTGGGGCAACTCATTCCAAACGGTTGTTACCAGCCGCCCCGCGTCATTCAACACCCTTTCGCAGTTCACGGTGTCGCCAAACAAACATTTTCGGCCTTTGGTGCAAATGCTCACAAAATAGGCAATAGGCACCGGACCGACAGTTAAATACCCAAAATGAATTATAGTTCAGTTGGTTTAATTGTCTTTCAGGACAACCTTTACAACAGGTTTCCCAAGAAGCGAATAACAATTACTTATTGAAAACATAGATTAATAAAAAGTTATCGCATTTATTAAAAGGTTTAAAATGGGCTTGACAAGGACGACCTTAATATATAAACTGAATGAATATTCATTCATAATAATCAGGACCGATGTTTCCGGAGGTGCAATATTAATAAAAAGCGCAGAGAAAACGATAAATACCATCGGATACTCGAGGCGGCTATCAAGATATTTTCTGAAAACGGATTCTTTCAGTCGACCATTGCCCAGATTGCTAAAGAAGCCGGCGTGGCCGACGGCACCATCTATCTTTATTTCAAAAACAAAGATGATATTCTGGTTCAGTTTTTCAATTACAAGACCAAGCAGGTTTTCGGGCGTTTCAGAGAAGAAGTGGATAAGGCCGAAAATGCCATTGATAAGCTTCGAAACCTGATCCGGCGACATCTGGAAGAGTTTCAGGCAGACCGAAATATGGCAATTCTCTACCAGTCGGAGACGCACCAGCGCACACGTATGGTGGAAGATCAGATTCGGGAAATGTCGGATATGTACCTGGACATCGTCACTGAAATCGTGGAACAGGGTCAGGTGCAAGGGAGCATCCGCAAAGATCTTTATTTGAGTCTGGTCAAGCGGTTTATTCTGGGAGCGGTGGATGAGGTCATCAATACCTGGCTTCATTCAGACGGGGAATATGACCTGGTATCTATGACCGATCCGCTGGTGTCGCTCTTTATTCATGGTATTGGAAGCACTGAAACCAAGCTATAAGCAGCTTACGACTTACGGCTCATCGCTTAAAGCTATAAATATAGTAACTATTCAGCCACAGATTCACACAGATGAACACAGCTATGTTTAAGCACAAAGAAATTACAAATATTATACTTAGAAGTTTTTATGAAGTTTATAATGAGCTGGGCGATGGATTTCTGGAATCTGTCTATGAAAATGCCTTATACATTGTCCTGACTGGATATGGACTATGTGTAGAAAAACAGAAAGATATTTCTGTGTTTTTTCGAGGTAAAGTAATCGGGGATTTTAAGGCAGACTTAATTGCAAACGAAAAAGTTATCGTTGAACTAAAAGCAGTTCGTGCCCTGGCCCTTGCGCATGAAGCACAATTAATCAATTACTTGAAGGCAACAAATATTGAAGTTGGGTTATTAT
>QMMS01000059.1 GCA_003647375.1 Deltaproteobacteria bacterium | reverse complement strand
GAGCGAAGACGGACTTGTCACGTCGTAGCTCGCAGAGCGAAGACGGACTTGTCACGTCGTAGCTCGCAGAGCGAAGACGGAAGCCGAAGGCGAAGACGGGTATTTTAATGGGACCACGGGTTTACCCGTGAGATTCCATGGGTTTTGTTAAAATTTATTTAAATGATTGGAGTGATTTACAATGAAAAAACTGACCATGTTATCTTGCTTAATGTTTATCCTGTTTTTATCTGTATCTCCAGCAATAAGTCACAACATATCACCTGTTTCCATTCAACCGGAAGAGACAATCAGCGCTGGACTCACTGGCGACACCACTGACTTATTTTTAGCCAAAGGCTCTGGTAATGGAGGATCCGGAGGTGAAGGAAAGGGTGGCTCGGGCAGCAGTGATTGTGATGGAACCGGTCCCGGCGACAGTGACAAAGAAGGACTCCAGAATAGAGACAGAAACAAAAACGGCAATAGCTACGGGCCCGGTGATGGTACCGGACTTTCCCCACGGGATGGCACTTACGGCCCTGGCAATGGGGTGAGTGACGATCCAGAAACTGAGGAATCCGAAATAATTATCGTACCGATGTAAACAGTTTTAAACGCAGGAAGCTGTTTAAAGAAAAAATATTGAAAACAAAGAAAGGAAGAATTATGAAAAAAATATATGCAATCCTGATTTCATTGGCCCTTCTTATGAGTGTAGCTATAGCTCCGGTTTATGCCGGTGGTGGCAAGAACCACGGTGACGTGGGGGAAGGGACAGTCAGCCAAGGTGATGCCGGCAGTGATACCTGCGCGGCTCCTGGTGACGATGCTCAAGATAATCAAGTAGAATAGAAGGTTCTGGCAACAAAAAAAAGGGTTACGCATTTTGCGTAACCCTTTTTTTGTCCCCACATGACAAAGACTCATGGCTACCTCCGATAAAAAAACAGGGGTCTTTCTAATCTGCAAAGCATATCAATCAAATACTTTATCATCATTCATTGAATGATTTATTCTTGTCACCTCGATCTTGTTTAAAACGTATTTCGTCCCATTCTTATGATAGTGTTCGCTTTGATTGCTACCGTTATTTATGGTTATTTTAATGAAGAAAAAGAAAAAGCTGTTCTTCGGAAGACATTTGAGGCATATTTCCCATACCGTAGGGTAAAGTCAAAGGGTTTGATAGTTGCATTCGTGTCTATGACGTCATTGCCAAATACATATAAGGAATATTATGCAAAAAAAATTAATTGTTATCGGTATCGGAATTGTTGGTGTTCTATTGCTGTGGATAGGTACTTCGATTTATCCAGACTGGTTATGGTTTGAAAATTTGGGCTTTTCGCCTGTTTTCTGGACCATGTTGATGGGCAAATTCGGGTTTGGATTGATGGTCTGGCTGCTTTTGACTCTGATCATCGGTGTGAACATTTACGCCGCCAATCGTTTAAACCCGCCCGTTGGGACAGGGGGGGGCTTTAAAATTGCCGACAATTATGTTTCGCAATTTGGCCTTTCCCCTGCAATGCTAAAAACCCTGGTGACCGCTTTTATTCTGTTTCTTCCCATTTATATAGCTTCAAAAGGCTCCGCTCAATGGGATTTGCTCCTGCGTTATCTGTATCAGCAACCTTTTGGCAGCACCGACCCTGTTTTTAACCGGGACCTCGGTTTTTACCTGTTTTCATTGCCTTTTTACATCTTTATCCAAAATGGATTGCTGATTCTTTTTATCGTGGCTGTACCGGCCACGATGGCCTGGTATCTGAAAAACGGTGCCCTGAAAATAGAGGGTGACCTCGATCAAGCCATGGGTACCCAAACGGCCCTGCCTAAAATCACCCTTGCGGAAAACGTTAAAAAGCATCTCATTTTTCTGGGTGGAATCATTGTGCTGCTTCTGGCCTGGGCTTATCGTCTGAAAATGTTCGGGCTTTTATATTCCGACCAGGGACCGGCTTTCGGCGCCAGCTATACCGATGTTCACATCAAGATCCTGGCTTATAAGGTAATCGTCCTTGTCTCCATAGGATTTGCCATAGTTCTTTTTATCAATGCCTTTAAAATCAGGACAAAATTAATCTGGATTAGTGCGGCAATCTGGATAGGAGTCATGTTGGGGTTGGGAACAGGGGTCCCCATGCTGGCCCAAAAATTGATAGTCAAACCCAACGAGCTTGCCAAAGAAGCTCCCTACATCGCCTACAATATTGATTTTACCCGCAAGGCCTACAATCTGAATAAAATCAAAGTAGTCAACTTTGAAGTGAAGAACGAGCTCACTGCCCAGGATCTCAAGCAGCATGATGTAACGATCCAAAATATCCGGATTTGGGACGAGCGCCCACTGCTTCAAACTTACCGGCAGATTCAAGCCATACGACTGTATTACGATTTTAACAATGTCGACGTCGATCGGTACATCGTCGACGGTCAGTATCGTCAGATCATGCTGGCCGCCCGGGAGTTGGTGGTCAATAAGTTGCCTCCCCAGGCCAATACCTGGGTCAACAGACACCTCACCTATACCCATGGCTACGGTCTGGCTGCAAGCCCGGTCAATGAAGTGACCAGCGAGGGACTTCCCCGCCTTTTTGTCAAAGACCTGCCACCTTCTTTTGAACCGGACCTGAAGGTCGTGCGCCCCGAGATCTATTATGGCGAAAAAACGGATGCGTATGTACTGGTAAAGACAGAAGCCCAGGAATTTGATTATCCCAAGGGGGACAAAAATGTTTATACCACCTACCAGGGCACGGGAGGTATCCATATCAAATCTTTTTTCAGAAGGCTTTTGTTTGCCATTGAGTTTTTTGATCCCCAGATACTCTTTACCACCTATTTGAATCCGGAAAGTCGCATCATGTTTAACCGGCGGGTTTACCGGCGAACGAATGCGATTGCCCCTTTTCTCGATTATGATGGTGATCCCTATCTGGTTGTTTCCAACGGCAAGCTCTATTGGATCCAAGATGCCTACACGACCTCTGCGATGTATCCTTATTCCCAAAGGTCTTACGGAAAATTTAAAAAAAGACGGCTTAACTACATCCGCAATTCCGTCAAGGTCACCATCGATGCCTATAACGGAGATGTTGCCTTCTACGTGATCGATGAAAAAGACCCCATCATCAAAACCTATGCGCAGATCTTCCCGGATCTGTTTAAGCCTTTCAAGGATATGCCCGCAGAACTGAAAGCGCATATTCGCTACCCCAAGGATCTCTTTAAAATCCAAATGGAGACGTACACGAAATATCACATGGAAGATGTCCAGGTTTTCTACAACCAGGAGGACCTCTGGCAAATTCCGGATGAAGTTTATGGGGATCGCCGTCAAGAAATGGAACCTTACTACATCATTCTCAAGCTGCCTGAAGAGCAAAGGGAAGAATTTTTCCTGATGTCTCCTTTCACCCCTTCCAAGAAAGATAATATGATCGGCTGGCTGGCGGCCCGATGTGATTTGCCCAACTATGGCAACCTGCTGGTCTACAAGCTGCCCAAGGAAAAACTGGTTTATGGACCGATGCAGATTGAAGCCAGGGTGGATCAACAAACGGAAATTTCCCGAGAATTGAGTCTGTGGGGGCAGAGAGGTTCCCGGGTCATCCGGGGTAATTTATTGGCTATTCCCGTCGGTGAGACCTTTATTTATGTGGAGCCGGTATATCTGGAAGCCATCCAGGAAGAAAGCCAAATGTCCCCAACCGACACCCCTCAATCCGGTACTGCGGTAAAACCCCAGCGAGCAAGTGCGCGCGTCCCCCGGCCCGAAGAATCAAGAGCTGCTTCCCTGCCGGAACTCAAAAGGGTCATCGTCGCTTTTGGCAATCGCCTGATTATGGAGGAAACTCTGGACAGGGCCTTGAGCCGTATCCTGGATGTTGAAATAACCCCGAAACAGCCGGCTTCCCTGGTTATCCCGCAAATAGAGGGTGAAGGATTATCCAACCTGGGTGTGATGGCCCTGGACCATTATACGAAAGCCAAGACACATCTGCGTAATGGCGATTGGACTGGTTACGGGAGGGAACTGGAAAACCTGGAAAAAATACTTAAAGAACTATCCGGAATAGAGAAAACTGAATAAAGGAGTTTGGCCATGCAGATAATGCAACATTCAGCCCATCTGGACCAGATGATTCGTCAAACGCGCGCTCATCACGTAACTTTAAGTACAATGGCCGATAGAAAGGCTAATATGATGCTGACCATTGCATCTCTGATGATACCACTTTCTACAGGGTTTCTGTATGAAGAACGGTCTCATCTGGCTGCCGTTACTCTGATCGGGTTCTGCGTTCTGACCATAGTGATGGCGGCATTTGCAGCAATGCCTAAAATAAAGACCGGCAACAAGTTAGACTCAGGGCCTGATCTCAACAATACTTCATTTAATCTATTGTTTTTTGGATCCTTTACTATCATGAGCTATAGCGAGTATAAAAATGCCATGGAAACAATGATGAATGATTCAAACGCAGTTTATGAAACCCAGATTCGTGAAATATATACTATGGGACAGTATCTGGCCCGGAAAAAGTACAGGTTTGTCCGGTTATCCTATTTATTTTTTATTGCCGGCATCTTAACCAGCTCGTCTATCTACATCGTAGGGTCATATGCCTGACCCTGCATTGTTCCTAATTTAGTGGTAATAGGATATGAGAAGTGTATGTTTATGATATGAATAGGAGGATCTCAGATGGTCAGGAAAAAGAAATTAAAGAAGAATCAGAGTACTCACCTGAATATAGAACTGTCTTCTGATCTGTTTCTATCGATCAAAGGCGTTAAGGGTATTTTTCCAAGTTACCTCATTGGTGTGAAGCCTGATGCCTTCGTCATTATCAAAACGCCTACCATCATAAGCAGTGAGGATCTCTTATTAGAAGGAACATCTTTGGTTGTACGTTACACCCACTTGGGCGACGTTTACAGATTCAACACATCTATTCTGGGAGAGAACGAAGATCCTTTTAAGGTGACGTTTTTATCCTATCCTGACGTGGTTGAAAAAATAGAGTATCGTGATTCTCCAAGGGTTAGTAGCTATATCCCGGCAGCCCTAATATATAAGAATATTGAGGTAAAAGGTATCGTCACCGATATCAGTGTCGCTGGATGCAAGTTCAGAACAGATTCCATTGATCAAATGGAGGAGCTATTAATAAAAAAAGAGGGGGATGTTACCTTGCATTTTCCTGTATTAGGTCTGGATGGAATTAGAGAATTTAAGGGAAAAATAAAGAAGGTAGCATTTGATAACGATCTTGCATTGGGCATTGGCTTTCGTAAAGTTGCCGATGATTTCCGTAATGTAATAGAATCATATATAGAAAGTACGATAGAGTACAGGGCTAAATTAATTTGACCGTGGGTATTAAACGCGAATGCGTTCTGCAATAGCGTCACCCATTTCGGATGTGTTTACTACTGTTGACGAATCACTTGCGATGTCACGGGTGCGAATGTCATCCGCGAGAGCGGCATAAACAGCTTTCTCTACTGCTGCGGCTGCCTTGTCCTGATTCAGGCTGAATCGCAGCATCATGGCGGCAGACAGGATCTGAGCAATTGGATTAGCAATGTTTTTACCGGCAATATCGGGTGCTGTGCCACCCGCGGGTTCGTATAACCCGAAACCTGTTTCGTTCAGACTGGCTGAGGCCAAAAGCCCCATGGATCCGGTGAGCATGGCACATTCATCTGAAAGAATATCCCCGAACATGTTTCCGCAGAGCAACACGTCAAACTGATGAGGGTTCTGGATTAACTGCATGGTCGCGTTGTCGACGTAGATATGATTTAAAACGACCTCAGGAAATTCGCGACCGACCTGGGTGACAATTTCCCGCCACATGACCATCGTAGTCAGGACGTTGGCTTTGTCAACAGAGGTGACTTTTTTACGCCGTTTCATGGCATAGCCAAAGGCCATTCGGGCGATACGTTCAATTTCGCTGCGGGTGTAGATCATCGTGTCGAAAGCCTTCTCATCTGCGCCTGTTCCTTCACGCCCTTTGGGCTGACCAAAATAAATACCGCCTGTCAGTTCCCGGACACACAGGATGTCAAAGCCATTTTTCACGATTTCCGGCCGAAGGGGACTATTAGCGGCTAACGATGGAATCATCGATGCGGGTCGAAGATTGCAGAATAGATTAAATCGTTTTCTAAGCGGAAGAAGAGCAGCGCGCTCGGGCTGTCTTTCCGGAGGAAGCGTTTCCCATTTTGGGCCGCCCACAGAGCCGAACAGCACGGCATCGGCATTCTCACAGATTGCAATAGTCTCCTCGGTAAGCGCCTCTCCATGTCTATCGATGGAAATACCGCCGACGTCGGCATAACGATATGTCAATTCAAGGTCAAATTGCTTCTGAACGGTCTCCAAAACCTTGGTCGCTTCCGTCATGACTTCGGGCCCGATGCCGTCACCGGGCAGGATGGCTATGGTATGCATATATATTACCTCAGAATTTGTCTTTTTTACATCAGGCAACGATAATAGTGGTCTATGTTATATATTGCTGCCAGTGGGTTGTGGCCGAGTAAACGATCTTTAACTGCTAGGACGGTGCAGGGAGCCTCTGCATACTTGAAAAACAGAGAATCATGGCCAACACATAAACCAATAAGCACATTAAAATCGGATTTTTCCTTATTCAGGACCATGGCCTGTAAGACAGGATTGCACATGGCCTCTTCTGCGGTTGGATCGATCTGCTGATCTTTATCGATACCAATGAGACCCTTGGGGGTTCTGCCCACCTTGCAGACCACTGAGATTACGTCAAACCCTCTATTTGAAAAAATCTTTTCAACAACGCTTGCCTCTTTTTCCAAGCCGATACAGAAAGCAATACCGAGGCGTTTATAGCCCATCTTCTCAGCAAACTCCATGATTTCCTCGATACGTGTTTTTTGGGCTCTGACATGCGCGTATCCGAGACCTCGATTCATATATCCGTCTGCTTCCTGAATAGAGGCCTGTCTGGCAAATTCTCGGATACCATTGATATCATCGAATTCCTTCAGACTTTGTTCCAGGCATTCAGGCATATTTCTTGTGGGGCAGAAATTGGGAGCTTTACCTTCTTCTGTGCGGCAAATCCGGTCTGAGATTTTATAAGGGCATCGGGCGCAATTTGGCGCTTCATATTGCATGGCAAATTCCTCGATTTTACGGGACTATAAACAAAAAAATAGGTGTATATCACGGCCGATGTTTAATCCCTGTGCGACCGTGAAAAACTCGTTCTAAGTGTCTGTAATGCCGAGCAGTGCCAAGATTTAAACATGAATTTATATCAAAGCGATCAAATTTGAGATATTTCGATAAGCATCATACTGTTCGGCATAACAGTCACTAAAGATCTCAGACAGTTTCACGATCGCACAGGGATCACCCATCGACCTCAGGGCTCGCGAAAAAATGTAGCCTATCATTCCGATAATACGATGTACAGGTATTAATATGATGATGGATCTGGAAAAGCTTAAATAGTGACCGATTAGCTCTAAGGCGGGTTAGGGTGTCGTGTGTTGACGAAAAACGAATCGGTATTATTATATTCCTGTTTAAAAAAAGCAATAAACAGGAGTTTACACAATATGTCGGTTATAATTTTTGGTATAGATTTCGGCACTACCAATTCTGCATTAGCTGTGAATGTAAACGGCAATGTAGAGGTTATTGATGTCGATCAATTTAATACAGGAGGGAACACATTAAAATCCGTTCTATATTTTGACCCGGAGGAAAAGAAATTTTTCGTAGGGCAAGAAGCGATCAATAATTATATTGAGAATGATGCATATGGTCGATTCATGCAATCAATAAAAGCTTTTTTGCCCGATGAAAGCTTTCACTCCACTGAAATACGTGGGAAATATTATAAGCTCGACGATTTGATAGCAATAATATTAAAAAAAATAAAAAGTGAAGGGGAAAAATACGTAGATTCAGTCGTTGACAGTGTTGTGCTTGGAAGACCTGTTTTCTTTTCTGAAGACAAAGACAGGGACAAACTTGCCGAAGAAAGATTGAAATCGGCAGCCCAAAAAGCAGGGTTTAAAAATATTTACATGCAATATGAACCTATAGCCGCTGCTCTATCATATGAAAGCCGACTCTCTTCAGGAGAAGAAAAACTTGTTTTAATCGGTGATTTTGGTGGTGGCACATCGGATTTTACAATTATGAAAGTTAAGGGGGGCAATCCGAATAGGGAAATTGATAGCAGGAAAAATATTTTATCATTGAATGGCGCGTATATTGGCGGTGATACATTTGATTCGAAGATAATGTGGGAAAAAATTGCTGTGCATTTTGGAAAAGATGTTAACGTTAAATCTTTTATGGGCGATTTTTCATTGGGATTCCCAAAAATCCTGATGAGAAAATTGTGCAAATGGCACCTGATACCGCAACTGCGGTTACCTAAGACACTGCAAAGTATTCGCGAAATGAAATCAGGTGCTGATAAACCGGAACTATTGGAAAATCTTATTGATTTAATAGAAGACAATTATGGGTATATGTTGTTCCAGGCAATCGAGAAAAATAAAATCGACCTATCTTCCAAGAATGAATCAAAAATAATTTTCGAGAGCTTGAAACAAAATATTGAAGAAGGCGTTACCAGAAATGAATTTGAAGAATTTATTCATGAGGATATCAACAAGATAACAAAATGTGTTGAATCGACTTTAGTGGATGCGGCTTTGTCTCCGCCAGCAATTGATGTGGTCTTTTTAACAGGTGGTTCGTCACACATTGCATGTATAAAAAAGTATTTTCAGGAAATGTTTGGAAAAGAAAAAATCAACCAAACCAATGCATTTACCAGTGTTAGCTATGGTTTGGGCGTAGAGGGTTCCAATTATCTCTCACGTTTGTCGTGAAGTAAAAAAATCCCTGCATTTTGTTTCCCCCCCCCCGTACACCGTTAAATTTCACCTTTCTTAAAACCGGTTCTCCGCATAACTCAAGCGGGGTTGTCTTGGCGGTCTGCGGAAATTCGCTTTAAAGTCGGCCAAAACTCGCTCCTAAGGCGCCTAACGATCTCAGACAGTTGCCCGACTTTAAAACGAACCCCCGCAGACCTTTGTACGCGGTATCGCTATTTTCCGGAACAGGTATTTTTTTCTTGACAAGGTCAGGTGGGTGGTTTATTTATTGTATACATTAGAGCAACGGATGCTCAAGTGAGCAGTTGCCGGAAAGAACGTTCATGGACACAATTTATCTGTTTAATACTTCAGGAAGGAGACAGGAAAAATGGCTGAGAAATTTTGGACCTATGCAATGGAAGAGATGTCGTACCCGGATGTAAAGGAAATTTTAAAAACCACGGATATTGCTCTGATACCCATCGGGAGTCAGGAAAAACACGGACCGCATATCCCACTGGCATGCGATTCCATAGCATCGCTTGAAACAACCATAAGAGCTGCCTACAAAGCGGAAGTGCCCTACACGCCGTTGATTCCGGTGGGCTATTCCCCGCATCATATGGGTGAAATGAATCAAGGTGTGGGCTCGCTAACCTTCACCGGTGAGACCCTCAGGCGGATTGTATACGAGATCGGCAAGAGCCTCGTTTTTCACGGTTTCAATAAATTGATCTTTGTGAGCCAGCACGCTTCAAACACCAAAGTGGTTGATGAAGCACTTCGTCGGCTGCGGTACGAATCAGGTGCATTTGTGGCCTGGTATATGACGCCGACCGAACGTAGAACCCAGGTCATTGCCCATCTGTTGGAGGAGAAAGTCGGCTGGCATTCCGGAGAAATGGAAACATCCCAGTGCCTGGCGTATAACGAAAAGGCCTGCCATATGGACCGCGCCCATAATCACAAGGCGCATGCGCCCGCATGGCTGGGACCGGAGTTCGCTAAAAAAGACGGCGTTCCCACGGTTGTCTTTCAGGGTACCGAAAATATTTTTATCCCCATGGAGCACCATGAATATGGTGATGAGGCCACCATTGGCAACCCACTCCTGGCCAGTGTTGAAAAGGGTGAAAAGATTTTCGAAGCAGCCTCGGACAACCTCCGTGATTTCATCACTGAAGTCAGAAAATTTCCAGTGGATATCAAGACCCGGGAATACGATTTCCGTGCATATTAAAGCTTAACGTACAGGTGGAAAATCAATGCGCGGTATCGGGCGACGGGATATAATAGAGATAAGCTATCTATATTACAACGAAAAAAAGACCCAGGAGGAAATTGCCACTCTTTTGAGTATCAGTCGTTTCAAGGTTGGCCGTATCCTGAAAAAAGCGGTTGAAGAGGGGATTGTTTCCATCACGATTAACGATCCCATGAGCAATCTCATTGAAATGGAAATTGAACTGGCCAAAAAATATGGTCTCAAGAAAACCGTTGTTGTCAGGACTGTTGCGTATAATGGAGAGACCCCCTTTGATCAAATCGGAAAGGCCGGAGCACGGTATTTAAGCAGGATTGCCACCGGATACAAGATACTGGGTGTCACCTGGGGCAGAACGCTTAGGCACATGATTAACAATATGGATGAAATGGATGCCGATGACCTTACCATCATTCAACTCAGCGGTGGCATGGGAACCATTGAAGGAATAGATACCAATATGCTTACGATGATGCTGGGGCAGAAACTCGGTGCTAAACCGCTTTTTCTGCAATCTCCGGTGGTCGTCAAGGATAAACATACTAAAAAAGCCTTGTTGCAGGAGAAAAGCGTTGCTGAAATATTAGGCATCGCCCGCAAGACCGACCTCGCGCTGGTGGGGATCGGACTACTTAACCGGCAGGGATTGCTCCGGCAGTCCGGTATGATGGAAGAACAGGACTATACGGTTTTGAAAAAAGCCGGGGCGGTGGGGGCCATATGCGGGCGCTGTTTCGATATCAATGGCATCCCTTGTGTTTCGGATTGGGATGAACGCGTAATCGGATTGACTCTGGAAGAATTGAAAAATATCAAACACAAGGTGGGTATCGCTTTTGGCATGGAAAAGCTGAACGGCATTATCGGTGCGCTGAATGGACGCTATCTGGATGTGCTGATAACCGATGAGGATATCGCCAACAGTCTATTGATATGATCTTCTGTGGGGCTATATGGCGTACAGCGTGGAATTGGATTCGGTTGCCTGCATTGGTTGTGTTGCATGTACCAGTTGTGAATATTTCGAAATGCGTCAAGACATGAAAGCCCATGCGGTTCAAAGTGTTGTCGTTGAAATCGGCTGCATTCGGGAAGTGGCCGAAAATTGCCCTGTTAGCGCGATTACATTTTGCCCGAACGTTTCATGAAATGTCCAGGTTAGGACAAATGGGTCATGATGCTTTCAACGGTCATGGGCATGACAGGAGGTGGCTCCAAACCCATCCGTATTAAAACCTCCCGGGTGATATTTTCGGGAGTTGAATTTTGCGGCAGTTCCCCTGCTACTTGCCTCACTGTAGTGTCAACCCGATCAAGATAATCCAAGCTGGTCATAAGCGTCTTTTTGATCTCATTTCCCATGAAAGGTTTTTCCACCCAGGCCAGATACATTCTTTTCACGTCTGGCAGAGCCATCAATCGTTTCAATGATTCGCGGGTCAGGGCCAAATCATTGTAAAGCGGAAGGTTGTCAACCGGCTGAATAGCATCTCCCACGATCAAGGATCCGTCCTGGGGACAGAACAGGGAAATGGATCCGGGTGAATGGCCGGGTGTAAAAATAACCGTTAATGTTGTCCCACCTCCGAGATCAATTTCGTCTCCGTCCTGTAATTGCTGATGAACCTGGATGGATTGACCGGCCAGAGAATAAAAACCATAGACCGGCCGTTCTTTGAATTGATTTTCCAGAGACTCAATCCAGCGAACTGCCTTGGCATGACAGGCAAATCTGGGCTGGGCAGTCTCTTTGAAAAACGTATTTCCGCCCACATGATCAGGATGTTCATGCGTGTTGATTACACGTTTTACGTCCTTTTCTGATAATTTCATTTCGGACAACGCCGTGACAATGAAATGCTCACCGCCAACCGGTCCTGTATCTACCAAACACAACTGTTCTCCGGTCACTACATAGCTATAGACAATCCGATCGACTTTTCTTTGTTCGTTGACCGGCAATTGAAAAGGAATCCGTATGGGATGAATTTTCGAGGTCATTCTCTACTCCGTCTGTTTGATTTGGGATGAAATATCACTAAGCCGGGAATTTCATGAAACGTGTCTGTTGCAACCATCAGTCAGAAGAACGTTTAGCTCCTCTATTCAAGTTTGCCATTTCTTCCAGCACCGCGCAGACAGAGGCGGTATCCTGATGGGACCGGCCGCCGGCCAGGGCCTGGGTATAAATCTGGCAGGACGTGGAAAGCAAAGGGGTGGGACACTGCAGGTTTTTTGCAAAAGCGGTGATAATATCCAGATCTTTTTGAAAAACACCCACCTTCATGGTGGCCGTGTCATATTCCCCGGCCGTCATCATGGGGCCCCTGACTTCGAACATACGTGAGGTACCTGCCCCGTCGCTGATGACCCTGTAAATTAGTTCCGGGTCCAAACCTGCTTTCATTCCCAGCACAAAGGCTTCGGCTGAAGCAACGTTGTGAATGGCCACCAGGAGGTTGGCAATGAACTTCATTCTGGAACCCGTACCGAACTCGCCGATATAATAGTTGGCCCGCGCAAAACCGTCAAACACAGGCTTGCAGTTTTCGTATAACTGTCGATCCCCGGAAGCATACACCGCCAGATCTTTGCTGACTGCCTGGGCACCGGTGCCGCTCAAAGGACAGTCGAGCATAACCGTACCCGTTTTTTTCAGCAGGTCGAACGCTTCCTGTTTGGCTTCGATGGGGAATGTGCTGACTTCAACAACGATCAAGCCTGTTTTGGCGGCTGTCAAAAGACCATCCGGCCCGCTGACCACTTCCTGCAAGGCAGCCACGCTGGGAAGCGAGGTGATGACGACTTCGGCAGCCTCGGCTACCTCACGAACACAGGTAGACCCGCTGCCGCCATGGTCTTCCAGCGTTTGGATAGACTCGGGTCGAATATCATATCCAATCACTGTAAAACCGGCCTTGAGCAGGTTGGCCGAGATGGCGGATCCCATTATACCCAGACCGATGACGCCTATTTTCTGATTCATAATTCTAAACCTTATCGTTTCAACAGCTTGCTGCCGTAAAGACCGGTGGGTTTTATCAGCAGGATAAGCAACATAATGGCAAACGGCGCCATTTGAGCCAGCGGTCCGTAAATGATGGCCCCTAAGGAAATGACCTGACCAACGATAAACGCCGATACCAGCGTACCTTTGATGCTGCCCAATCCGCCGATAATTACCACCATGAAAACAAATGGCAGCACTTCCAGTCCCATCTGAGGATCCACCATTATCAGGGGGGCATGCAGGCCGCCTGCCAGCCCGGACAGTACACCGGCAATAATAAAGGTTGTCGTAAACAGCTTGTAGACATTGATCCCCAGACCTTCCACGTGTTCAATGTCTTCGATACCGGCCCGTATGGCTTTACCGGTAATCGTTTTATTCAAAAAGGCCCAGATGCCGACATACACCAGAATGGAGATGACGATAACGATCAACCGATAGACCGGTATCTCAGTACCAAAAATGGTCGCCATGGCTCCGATGGGAGAAGGCACCGGCAACGGCGCCAGACCCCAGATAGACTTAATGACCCCCACACCGGCAATCAGAATTCCGAAGGACGCAATCATGGTAAAGGTGATGTCCCTTTCGTAAATCCGTAAAAAGATAAAGCGTTCAACACCAAAAGCGACCAGGCCGGAAATGACCATACCCCCTAAAACACCAACCCACACGCTTCCCGTAAAACGGAACAGGGTATAGGTAATGTAAGCGCCGATGGCGTAGTACAGAAGCTGATCCATACTGATGATGCGCATAAGTCCAAAGCACAAAGAAAGACCAATGGCCAGCAGAAAAAAAACGCTTCCGATGCTCAGCCCGAAAATGACGCCAGATATCAATAGTTGTGTATCCATAATGCGTGCCGTTTTCCAAGTATTTAATTGGTTGGATTGTTCTTCCTGAAAAATATTTTTTTAAGAATAGGCTCCAGGGTTCCCCATATTCCTTTTTCACCTGCCAGCATGATGAAAACCAGAAGTAGACCGATAAACAGTTCCCAGTTGGCGATGTAACCACTGATGAGGTCTTTCATGCCTGTATAGGCAAAAGCCCCGACGATGGGCCCGTACAGCGTGCCCACGCCCCCCAGCAGCGTGACGATCACGGGATCGGCTACCCGGGACGGTGCTGTCATTTCCGGGCTTACAAAGCCGAAATACACAGCGTACAGGGATCCGGCCAGAGCGGTGGTTGTATTGGCGATAACAAAAGCCAGCCAGCGGATATTGAAGTTGCTGTATCCCAGGAATTTCAGTTTGTCCTCGTTGGTTTTTGTGGCCAGACAGCAGGCGCCGAATATGGAATCGTCCAGGTATTTATACAAGACCCAGACCACAAAGGCTATCAGGAAGACAAAAATGAAAAAGTCGCTGGGGCTACCGAGATCCAAGCCGGGCGTGGCGGTCATTTTGGTTAAAAACCACAGACCATTGTCACCATGGGTGATTTTCGCCAGAATTTTTTCGAACAGATAGAACATGATGACGGCCAATGCCAGGTTTACCAGGGCAAAGTAATCACTACGCAGGCGCACGAAGAAGGGGCCTACAATCAGGGCTACTACCACCCCGGCAACAATGCCTAAGAGTATGCCAATATAAGGATTAGAACCGAAATAAAAGAGGTAGAATGCCGTGCCATAGGCACCCACTGCCAGATAGGCCGGTTGCCCAAAGGAAATGAAACCCACGCGCCCTAAAAGGAAATTACACCCCATCGTATAGATGGCAAAAATAATAATTTCGTTGGCAAAAGGGAGTGGTAAGAATACCCGAACCAGCAGTAAACAGAAAAAAGCCAGCAGAAGTCCCCATGACCATTTGAATGCTTTAACCATTGAAGATTCCTTTTATCCTGATTCCGGGTTAGAGATATTTTTCACAGACATTGCTTTTGATTTCACCTTCGTCTGAAATTTCATGTACGATCCGGCCTTCTTTTACCGCATACACCCTTTGGGAAATGGCACTGACAAGGGACAGGTTTTGCTCGACAATTACCAGCGCCGCTTTTTTGCTCAATTCCAGAAAAACATTTTGGAGCTGGGTCACAATACTCGGGGCGAGTCCTTCCGTGGGTTCATCCACTAATAGCACCTGGGGGTCCCCCAGCAGGGCTCTGCCGATCATCAGCATTTGACGCTCACCACCGCTCAAGTAGCCGGCTTTGCGATCCATCAGCGATTTCAGCTTGGGAAAATATTCGGTGACCTTGTCCCAGTTGTAGTCCTGGGTGGCATAGCTGCCAAGTTCCATATTTTCTCTGACAGTTAAATCCGAGAACACTTTCTTGTCTTGAGGAATATACTTCAGACCCATCTTGGCGATATTGTAAGACTTGATGCCGACCAAACTGGTATCTGCGAATTTAATCGATCCGGTGGTCGGTTTGATAAATCCGCCAATGGTCTTCAGTAGAGTGGATTTCCCGGCACCGTTTCGCCCAACGCATGATACGATCTCATTGGTATCGATATGAATCGAAACGTCAAACAGTACTTTAGATTCCCCATATGCGACATTCAGGTCGTGGACCGCCAAAATTGTATCGGAAGGCATGGTATACTCCGTACCCTGTTTTGAGATTACTTCTAGTATTGTTTATGCAACCTTGGGGTTTAGTCAATCTGCCAGTAGCTTTTGCGTACTTCCGGTGCCATCAGGCATTCTTCACACGGGCCGTCAGCAATGATTTTACCGTCATGCATGACGGTCAGTCTTTCCAGAAATTCTTCAACCTTGGAAATTTTATGCTCGACGATTAGAATTGTCTGCTTGCTGAAATTCAATCGTAAAACATCCAGAACGCCTTTTATTTCCGTTTCGCTCAAACCGGCCAGGGGCTCATCCAGCAGCAGCACTTTGGGCTCGGCTAAAATGGACATGGCAATTTCAAGCCTGCGTTTTTCTCCGAGTGAAAGGTGTTTGACATCCCGTTGAGCCACACTCTGAAGATCGAACGTTTCAAGGCATGCTTCAATTTTCTCATGTTTGCGGTGACGGTTGCGGGGCGTAAAAAACAGATTGAACAGAGAATGTTTTTTATGGGCCCTGAAAAATGACAGGACCAGGTTGTCGGTTACCGTCAGGTTATCGAAGGTCGATGTCAACTGAAAGGTCCGCATCATCCCAAGAGACACTCTTTTTTGGGCGGGCAGCGCGGTGATGTCTTTGCCGTTATACCAGATCGTGCCTTCTTCCGGCGGGTAGTATCCGGTGATCAGATTGAAAAAGGTGGTTTTCCCGGCACCGTTGGACCCGATGATACCGGCAATTTCATTTTCATGCAGCGAATAATTGACATGATCAACTGCCACCATTTCGCCAAATTTCTTGGTTACATTATCCGTTCGAATGATTTCCGGACTCGCAGGTATATTCACATTAAACCTCTTCAAAGAAGGACCATCCCGGCGTCGGGAAAATTGACACCGGGATGGTCAGATCTTTAGTAACCTAAAGATTCAGGGGTAGGCATGACGGATTCGCCGCCCTGATAGCCTTCCACGGAAAAGAGATCCCATTCATTCTTTTTTTCCTGGGGACCCTTGCCTCTGACGAGAAAGGCGGCATATTTGTAGACTGCCGCATGGTCTTCTTTGCGCCATTGGGCAGGGCCTTTGACGGAGTTGAATTTCCCGTCATTTGCCAACAGGGCCTTGGATACCTTCATGGCATCATCAAAGGTACCGGCGGCTTCAAACCCGCGGAACATTTCCATATAAGCCACATAGGCGATGGTGGCATATGCATCGGGTGGTTTGTTAAATTTAGCCTTGTACAAGGCGGTGAATTCATCGGCACTCTTGGTCAGCGCCGGATCTCCGAGTTCACTCAGGTCATAATAAAAATAGTGCATGGCATAAATGCCTTCCAGTACCTGGGGCGGAATCCCTTTGGCAACCACATTGGTCATGAAGGCATTGAAAATAGTCATGTTTTTGTGAAGACCCATCTGGTTGGACTGTTTGAGCAGATTGACCGCATCGCCGGCAAACTGAGCAGAAATAAAGACGTCGGGTTTGGCTGCTTTGACCTTTTGCAGGGTCGTTGTATAGTCGGCGGTACCCTTGGAGACTTCGTCATAGCCGACAATCTCTGCGCCGTATTCCTTGGCTGCGGCATAGATGCCGTCACGGATATCCCAGCCCCAGCTATCGGCGCGGGCCAGAACGAAAATCCGCTTTTTACCCAGCACCTTAATCGCAGCGGAGCCGTCCATGTACCCAACCGTCCAGGGACTGAAAGCAGCGGCGAAGGTGGTGTCGGAAAGTTTTCCTTTTTCAAAAGCTTCCTTGGCCATAACGCAAACCGGAAAATACGGCAGGGGGTCTTTTTTAACAACTGCATTGATGGCAAATGAGAGGGGCGACCAGGTCTGACCACCGACGGCCTTTACACCTTGGGATCGCATGTACCGGAAGCGCCTGACGCCGACATCCAGTTTCGCCTCATCATCAGCGACCACACCTTCCACCTGCACCTTGCCCCAGGGCATGTCCAGCCCGCCTTTTTTATTGATGACGTCCACTGCAAGCAGTGCGCCTTCCTTCTGGGTTTCAGCAACGGCGCCAAACACGCCGGTCAGCGGAAGTAATATGCCGACCTTTATTTTACTCGGATTGGCGGCAAACGTGTTGTTTAAGGTAAAAGCAAATACAAAAAGAACGATAGAGAGTAAGACCAGATATTTTTTCATTTGTTTCTCCCTGATTTAGTGGTGGGTGTAATGAATCTTTCTAAAACAACGTAACGTGAGAACGTAACGAGCATCACCTCCTATTGGGTAGTAAGGTTAAAAAATGTTTGACCTGTACGGTGTTCCAGTTCCCGGCCCGGACAGCCCGAAAACAGAAACATATTTTTTCCTAATTGTCAGACAAACATACTGAATGCTTATAAGTTGACTTAGCAGTGAGAAAGTGCGATGTCAAGAAAAGGTTTCACTCTGAAAAGAAATGAAAAGACTTTTTTTGAACCGCAAAAGCGAGCGCATTCCCCGTGGCTTGCCGCGGGGTTAGCGAGCGAATCTGAATTAGACAGAATTCCTTACGGTCGAAGATTCCCAGTCGCTTGCGGCGGGGAGCTTCAAATAATGACCGCGGTTAATCCGGGGTGAACGATGTGTATCTGTAGTGCCCGAATGATGACAAGCCTATATCAACACAGTAGCTGATCGGATTCATGGCAACCGATTCCGGCAGGAGCTGTCTATATGATTATATAAACCGTAAGAATATCTGTTGTCACCGAACAAAATTCACTGAAAGAGGAAAAAGACTTTCCCCCATAAAAAATTGAAATTGAACCGGTGGCATATTCTTTGTAAATGAAAATGGAACCCCACGGGTAAACCCGTGGTCCCATTAAAATACCCGTCTTCGCCTTCGGCTTCCGTCTTCGCTCTGCGAGCTACGCCGCGACAAGACACCGCGGTTATCCGCCTTGCCTTAGGGGTGACATCGCGCCGTAGCAATT
>QMMS01000058.1 GCA_003647375.1 Deltaproteobacteria bacterium | reverse complement strand
CTGTACGCGGTATCGCTTGAGATTTATAGATAGCCACATAAACTAATGCGGCTAAAATAATTGTAAAGAGGGCGTACAGTACAGCGGACCGCTATGCCGGTGGAGTAATAATGGGATTGTTCAAGAATCCGAGGGTGGCTGACAGCAATGAGCGATAGGCGGCTAATAGTCTACAGCCTAAACTCCTAAAAAGCCATGAAGTGATTTATGAAATCCATCAAACGTGAAAATATTGAGCAGGTTCCTGGAAAAAGGCTAAGAGGAATGGACGGGTTTACATTTCAGTGCCGTCCGGAACTTTCCTGCTTCAAACAGTGCTGTCGAAATTTGAATCTGTTTCTGTACCCGTATGATGTGCTTCAACTGAGGCACGCATTGGGCATTTCTGCTGACATGTTTTTGGAAGAATATGTCGATGTGGTGATGCGGAAGGGCAATTTTTTCCCGGATGTGCTTCTGAGGATGTCGGATGATGAAGATCGCACCTGCATTTTTTCCGACCTGTCAGGATGTCGTGTATACAAGGACCGACCTTACACCTGCAGGACATTCCCGGTGGAATACGGATTCCAGTATCATGCGGAAAGTCGGAAGCCTGAGTTGGTCGGTTTTTTCAGGCCCCCTGAATTCTGTCTGGGCCAACAGGAGGCCCATGGCTGGACTCTTCAGGCCTGGTCCGACGACCAAGGGGCGGCAAAGCACCAACAGATTTCCAGAAAGTGGTCTGAGGTCAAACACTTGTTTCAAAAAGATCCCTGGGGCCGCGAGGGTCCCCGGGGGAACCGGGCAAAGATGGCCTTCATGGCCAGCTATAACATGGACGCCTTCAGAGCGTTTATATTTGAGAGCAGCCTGCTGAAGCGTTACAAGGTCAAGACTGACCTGCTCAAAAAAATCCAAAGAGACGATGTTGAATTGATGCTCTTTGGATTTGACTGGATCAAATTGTTTGTCTGGGGCGTTCAGACCAAAAAAATCCGTCTCCGTTAAATCGCTCACAACAGATTTTTTAAAACCGGAACTATAAACAAAAAGAAGGGGAGTATCGCGACCGCTGGATAATCCCTGTTCGATTGTGAAAAACTCGTTCTAAAGTGGCTGTAATGCCGAACAGGGATCACCCACCAGCCTTAGTGCCTTACCTTTGTTTGGTTTATATGTCCGTTTAAAAAAGTTTTGTTTTTATCCAGGCATACCCAATCTGCAGCAGCTGCGTGTCGTCCTGTTCTGCGCACGTCAACAGGTCTTTTCCCACGGTAAAATCAGATAAAAGCCCGTCTTTAAAAATTTTTCCGCGAAAGGTGTCGAGATCGTACAGTGCCAGGTGAAACATTCTGCCGGTGGCAAGATCGAGAGGGCCCGGTTTCAAGCGGTTTTTTAAGGCAATGATTTCTCAGGATGTCGTAAGGTGTTAAAAACTGGTTCAGATCTCTGCAGCATTCATTGAAACAGGCAACGCAACTCGAGCAGGCGAACCTGAATGCTTGCTCGGGTGCGATGGGTGTGATGATGGGTGTGATATCGGGTTCCATTTCCGTATTTTGGATGATGGCGCTGCCGGATGTCAACCTAAAACGTGTGGATCGGTGTTGTGGCTTTCATGCTTCAACCACGATATATGGTGTATAATCAAATAAATAAATCAACATATTGAATATGAAAAAAATGGCCAAGTGTATTTAGAATCTTTGGAATCTGTTGGTCCGAAAGTTCTTGACAAGAAAAATGCTGGGTGATATGGATTTGTCCTTGGCCATGGGTATCTTGCTGATATCTATAGAGATATTTCGAACGATAACCCGTTGAAAAACTAATGGAAAATGAGATGGTATCGGTGCGAAGAACCTATGCCGGATACCTGGATTACAAGGGAACATCCATTGCTGGTATGCAGCAGCGATGTCATGTGTAAATCTGACAATATAGCCAAATAGCCAAAAAAGATTTGGGATAGAAGGGAGGTGTAACTAAAGGACGGTCTAAGTTAACCAATCGTATGGAATATTTAACAACGAATTGTAACAATGCTAAATTTAGGAGGTGCATTAAATGCCAAGTTTTGTAATATCTGAAAAATGTGACGGCTGTAAAGGCGGGGACAAAACCGCATGTATGTATATTTGTCCCAATGACCTTATGGTTCTCGAACCCAATGAGATGAAAGCATACAACCAGGAGCCCGATCAATGCTGGGAATGTTTCTCGTGTGTCAAGATTTGTCCTACCCAGGCAATCGAAGTTCGCGGTTACTCAGATTTCGTACCGCTGGGAAGTAGTGTAATGCCAATGCTCGGCACCGAAGACGTGATGTGGACCTGTAAGTTCAGAAATGGGACCATCAAGCGCTTCAAGTTCCCCATCCGGACAACCCCGGAAGGAACAGCCAATGCGTATCTGGACCTCAAAGGTCAGGATCTGGATGGACCGCTTCTGTCGACAGAGGAAGCCGACGGTAAAGAGTTGTGTTCACCTGCTGCAGATCAATTGGTTTAAAGATTAATTACGTGTACCAACACACCATGACAATGTATAGATTCATTAAGCGTTAGATAAGGAGGATACAATATGGCATTACCGAATAAACCCCTGGGCGAACTTAAAGCCGTTAGGGATCCTGAAGTCGAAGAGCGTGAAGTTGATGTTTTGATCGTCGGTGGCGGCATGGCTGCTTGCGGTGCTGCATTTGAAGTAAAGAAATGGCTGGGTGACGACCAGACCGTACTGCTGTGCGACAAGGCCGCCATGGAAAGAAGTGGCGCCGTAGCACAGGGGCTGTCGGCTATTAATACGTATGTCGGTGAAAATTCTGTTGAAGACTATGTTCGCATGGTCCGTAACGACCTGATGGGCATTGTACGGGAAGACCTGATTTACAGCCTTGGATGCCATGTGGATGATTCTGTCCATTTGTTCGAGGAGTGGGGTCTGCCGGTCTGGAAGTTGAACGACGAAGGTAAAAACCTGGATGGTAAAAAAGGCCAGAAAATGGGAACGCTGAAAGGCGGTGCCAAGCCTGTCCGTACCGGTAAATGGCAGATTATGATCAACGGTGAGTCCTATAAAAGGATCGTGGCCGAAGCTGCAAAACTGGCTATCGGGGATGAAAATATTATAGAGCGCTGCTTTATCGTCGAGCTTCTGCTGGATGCCAACAACGAGAATCAGATTGCCGGTGCTGTCGGCTTTTCCGTCCGTGAAAACAAGGTTTACATCATCAAATGTAAGACCATGATGGTCGCCTGTGGCGGCGCGGTCAACATCTATCAGCCCCGTTCCGTTGGCGAAGGCAAAGGCCGTGCATGGTATCCGGTATGGAATGCAGGCTCCACCTACACCATGTGTATGAAGGTGGGTGCCGAGCTGTCCATGATGGAAAATCGTTTTACCCCGGCCCGTTTTAAAGACGGTTACGGACCTGTTGGTGCATGGTTCCTGCTGTTTAAGGCCAAAACGCTGAACGGTCTCGGCGAAGCTTTTGCCGGCAGTGATGCCGCCAAAGCAGAGCTCGAGAAATACGCACCTTATGGAACCGCTGCTATTACACCGACCTGCCTGCGTAACCATCTGATGCTTGTCGAGATGAAAGAAGGTCGCGGTCCCATTATCATGGATACCGTGAGCGCCCTGGCGGAACTCGGCAAAACCATGGACAAGAAAGAGCTCAGACATCTTGAATCCGAAGCCTGGGAAGACTTTCTCGACATGACCTGTGGTCAGGCCAACCTGTGGTGTGCAACCAACACCGAGCCTGAAAAGAAAAACTCCGAAGTTATGCCCACCGAACCGTACCTGCTCGGTTCCCATTCCGGCTGTTGCGGCCTCTGGACCTCCGGTCCGGATCTTGACTGGGTCCCGGATGCATATAAAATCAAAGCAGATAACGGCAAGGTCTACAACCGTATGACCACGGTCAACGGTTTGTTTACTTCCGGTGACGGCGTGGGTTGTTCAGGCCATAAATTCTCTTCCGGCTCTCATGCCGAAGGACGGCTGGTTGCCAAGCAGATGGTCAGGTATGCCACAGACCATGGCGACTTTGCACCTGCCCTGGCTCAACCAGCTCAAGAGTTGGTCGACCTGGTGTACAAACCGGTCAGAACCTACCTGGACAACTACGAGTACACCACCATGGAGGATATCAACCCGGAATACGTGAAGCCCTCGGGTATGGCACTGAGGCTCATGAAAGCGACCCACGAATACGGTGCCGGAACCGCAACCTTCTACCAGACCACCAGCGCGAGTCTTGTGATCGCCCTGGAGCTGCTCCAGACCATGCGTGAAGATTGCCAAAAACTGGCCGCAGGCGACCTGCACGAGCTCATGAGATGTTGGGAAATCGATCACCGTATCTGGACAGTCGAGTCTCATCTGCGTCACATCCAGTACCGGAAAGAAACCCGCTACCCCGGTTTCTACTATCAGGCCGATTATCCTGGACAGGATGACGAGAACTGGTTTGCTTTCGTTAACTCCAAGTACGATCCGAAAGCAGGGACATGGGATATTTTCAAGAAAGACTATATAAAAATATTCACGGACTAATACCATGTTAGCTGTGAACTGAGTCGATACAATATGCCTCCAGGTGTCGTTAGACACCTGGAGGTTTTTGTTAAGGTCAAAACCACTCGACAACTTTTCTGTTTGGACGATATCCAAAATAGTCCCCAACGTTGCAAAAACCGGAGGGCTTCAGAGTCAAGGCGTCTAAGGGTGAAGTCGTAGTTTTTTACTTCGAACCCTTAGCAACACAGAATTTTGCCATGTTGTTTATGCAACCATGGGGTAGACTTGAAACGTGAAGCTCTAACCTGGAGCATTCCTATATTTCCAGGTTAGAGCTGCACATTTTATGTGGATATCGTCCAAGATATAATTTTTATTTAACACGTACGGATTTAAAAGCACGGAGGGATAGCATGACAGAAGACAAAGGAGCCCCTGCTAGTGAAAGTATCATGGTCGTGGGTGGCGGTATCAGTGGGCTGACCACAGCCATAGAGGCCGCCGAAGTGGGGTACGAAGTGTTTCTGGTCGAGAAAAATCCTTACCTAGGCGGAAGGGTATCGCAGCTGAATCAATATTTTCCCAAGCTGTGTCCACCTTCCTGCGGCCTGGAAATCAATTTCCGGCGGATCAAGGACAACCCCAAAATAAAGGTGTTTACTCTCGCTGAAGTAGAAAAAGTGACCGGTACCCCCGGAGACTACGATGTTTCCATCAAGTTGGCACCCCGTTATGTGAATGAAAACTGCACCTGTTGCGGTGACTGTGCAGCGGTCTGTGAAACAGAAATAGAGAGTGATTTTGATTTTGGCATGAGGCAGATCAAGGCGGCCTATCAGCCCTTTGAAATGGCGTTTCCTGCCCGGTATGTTCTGTCACCCCGGATCATCGGCACGGATGATGCCGTGCGGTGCAAAGAAGCTTGTAAGTACGATGCCATCGATCTTGAGATGGAAACCCATACAATGAATCTGAAGGTTGGTGCGCTGGTCTGGGCCACGGGATGGGAGCCGTACGATGCATCCAAGATCGACAATCTAGGCTTCGGTCAATATGAAAATGTGATTACCAACATGATGCTGGAGCGGCTGGCCTCTCCCAACGGACCCACAAAAGGAACGATTCAACGCCCGTCCGACAATAAAGATATTGAGAGCATCGCCTTTGTTCAATGCGCCGGGTCAAGGGATGAAAATCATCTTCCTTATTGTTCATATGTATGTTGCATGGCTTCCCTCAAGCATGCCACCTATATCCGGGAAAGATATCCGGATGCCAAGATTTACATCTTTTACATTGATCTCAGGGCTCCGGGATCCCGGTATGAAAAATTTTACAAGCGCATAAAAGAAGATGAAAATGTTTTTTTTATCAAGGGCAAAGTTGCCGAGGTCAATGAAGACCCGGAAACCAGAAACATCACCGTGGTTGCAGAGAATGCGGTAACCGGTGAAAAGATTCACCAAACCGTTGAGATGGCGGTTCTGGCAACCGGCATGCAACCGACGGCGGCCAATGCAAAGCTTCCTGCCGAGTTAACATACACCGAAGACGGATTTATCATCAATGACTTCGAAAAAGGCGGCATGTTTGCAGCCGGTTGTGCCAATAAACCGGCGGACGTTGTTTCATCGAATCAGAATGCAACCGGAATGGCTTTGAAAGCGATTCAAACGTTGGTGAACAGGTAGGAGGGTATCCATGGATAAAAAGTATGGTGTGTATATATGTGAAGGTTGTGGCATCGGAGATGCCCTGGACATGAAAGCACTGTGTGAAATTCCAGAGGAAGAGGGTGTTCCGGTAAAAACGCACCCCGTTCTCTGTGGTAAAGACGGTGTTGCCCTTCTTAAGAAGGATATCGAGGAAGGTACCAATACACTCGTTATCGCAGCATGTTCGCGGCGGGTGAATTTTGACGTATTCCGGTTCGACGGCTGTATTGTGGATCGGGTAAATTTACGGGAACAGGTGGTGTGGTCACATCCCCGCTCTGATTTTCCGGCATTGACCGAAGATCAAAAGGGAGATGAGGAACACTTCGACCGGCTGGAGATGCTGGCCCAGGACTACATCCGTATGGGAATGGCGAAAGTCGAAAAAATTGACCTGCCGGAGCCTTACAAGCTGGACAATTTCAGCCGTAAAATCCTGGTGATCGGGGGTGGTGTCACCGGCATGTCGGCGGCTCTCGATGCGGCCAAAACGGGCTATGATGTCACTGTTATCGAAAAAGAAGCGGTGTTGGGAGGAAATGCCAATAACTGGCGTAAACAACTGCCCTTGAAAAGTCCATACGAAGAATTGATCTCACCGGCTGTAGCACAGATGATACAGGAAGTGGAATCCACATCCGGCATCACGGTGAAGACGGAGACAATGGCGGCTCGTATTGCCGGCGAACCGGGAAATTTTATCGTCACCTTGAAAAAACCGGGTGAGAAAATAGAATTCGATGTTCCCTATCCGCTACCGGACGAGATGAAAGTGGATGATAAAGGCAAAGACCTGAATGCAGAGCAACTGCACGAAAAATTCATGGAGTACAATGAGGGTAGGAACGACATCCTGACCATTGATCCGGATGGCGAAGCTTTTGGCGCCGTGATTCTGGCGGCAGGCTGGCGGCCTTATGAGCCCGAAGAAGGCGAGTTCGCCCATCTGGGATATGGAGAATTGCCGGACGTTGTGACCAATGCCCAATTTGAAGAGATAGCCAAAAAGGGTAAAATCGTCAGACCTTCGGACGGTAAGGAAGCCTCGTCGGTGGTCTTTATCCAGAGCCCGGGGGCCGGCGATGATGACAGCGATTTTGAATATGCAGGGTCGGTCACAAGCCTGGTGGTGTTAAAACAGGCCAAATATGTCCGGGAAGACTTTCCCGAAGGCAAAGCGTTTCTGTTTTACCAGCACATGCGGACGCCCGGTCTTAGCGAGAATTTTTACAAGAGCATACAGCAGGATCCCGGTATTTTTTTGACAAAGGGTGAAGTGACGCACGTCTCCAAAAACGGTACCGGCCTTATTGTCGAGGCTGAAAATACCCTCCTGGGAGACAAGGTGCAGGTCAAGGCGGACATGGTTGTTCTCGGCACGGGTATGGTACCGGTCACCAAAGACGACCCGGTGGTCAATCTGGCCTATCGTCAGGGACCAGGCTTCAGGGATAATGCTTTGTTCCAGGACTATGCGGATTCGAACTTCATTTGTTTCCCGTACGAGACCCAGCGGACCGGTATTTATGCCGCCGGCGGCATCCGACGCTCGCTTACCGTGGAAGAGTCCATGGAAGATGCTTCGGGCGCGGCCTTAAAGGCCATTCAATGCATTGAATCGGTCAACAGGGGCGTTTCTGTCCATCCAAGATCGGGGGACATGACCTTTCCGGACTTCTTTTTCCAGCGCTGTACCCAGTGCAAGCGCTGTACCGAAGAATGTCCTTTTGGTGCGCTGGACGATGATGAAAAAGGAACCCCCAAGCCGAACCCGACCCGTTGTCGACGATGTGGTACCTGTATGGGGGCTTGTCCGGAGCGGATCATCGGGTTTGCCGATTATAATATCGACAGCGTCGGTTCCATGGTCAAATCCATTCAAGTACCTTCCGAAGATGATTACGATGAACCTCCCATGAGAATACTGGGGCTTGTTTGTGAAAACGATGCCTATCCGGCCCTGGATATTGTCGGGCTCAACAGGATGTCTTATTCAGCAGAGGTCCGATTTATCCCGGTTCGGTGTCTGGGATCCGTAAATGTTATCTGGATAAAGGATGCCCTGTCACAGGGCATGGACGGTGTCTTCCTTCTCGGGTGCAAACATGGTGATGATTACCAGTGCCATTTTATCAAGGGAAGCGAACTGGCGGAAGTTCGTATGAAGAAGATCGGTGAGGCCCTGTCGAGTCTGGCCCTGGAGGAGGAACGTGTGGCGCAGTACCAGATAGCTATCGATGAATACGACAAGATTCCACAGATCGTGAATGATTTTGCAGAAATGATCGAAGATCTTGGCCCGAACCCGTTCAAGGGCTTTTAACCTGGATGGTTTGCGTTCAATGTTTGGCGAATGTGAACACGTCATCGAAAGAGGAGGAACTCATATGGCGGATGCATATGTTATTGAGCCTGATATAGGCTTTATTAATGAGGTTAAAGGGCTTGGCGGCGGCGATCTGAAAAAATGTTTTCAGTGTGCGACCTGCTCGGTAGCGTGCCCGATTTCACCCGACAACAAACCATTTCCCAGGAAGGAAATGATCGCAGCTTCCTGGGGACTCAAAGAGAAACTGGTGGGAAACGGCGATGTCTGGCTTTGTCACAACTGCGGGGATTGCACCACCCTTTGTCCGCGCGGAGCGAAACCCGGGGATGTACTGGCAGCAATCCGGGCCTATGCAGTTACCGAGTATGGTCCGGTGAAGGCCATGGGCAAACTCATCAACGACCCCAAAAAGCTGCCGATTGTCCTGGGAATTCCAGCGCTTCTGTTTCTGGTGTTGGGGCTTGTCACGGGCTTTTTAAACTTTAATCCGGGCGGAGACAGGATCGTTCATGGTCACTTTTTCTCCACTTGGCTGGTGGATATGGTGATGCTGCCCGCGGCAGCCTGGGCGGTTATCAACTTCGCCATAGGATTGAAACGGTTTCTGAACGATATGCATCAGAATGCGTTACAGGAGGGTAAAACCGATATCGAGAAAATCGATCCAAAAGGCATGATTATGGGATTGGTCCGGGTGATCCCGACCATTATAAAGCATGACAAATTTAATGAGTGCAGTGAAAACAAGGACCGCGCCACATCGCACATGATGGTCTTGTTTGGATTTATCGGGCTGTTTATCGTGACCAGTATTTTTTTCGTGTCGATATACGGGCTCCAGATACACGGGCCCTATAGCCAGATGAATCCGGTCAAATGGCTCGGCAATGTGAGCGGTGTGGCTCTGATCATCGGCAGTCTCCTGATGATCCGCAGCCGGTTGTCCAAAAAAGACCAGGTATCGGTTTACAAAGACTGGTGGCTGGTAGGTTGGGCCCTGACGCTGGGTCTCACCGGTATGTTGGCACAGGTGACACGCCTGATGGGGATGGGCGGACTTTCCTATACGATCTATTACATCCATCTCATGTTTGTCTGGAGTCTTTTCTTCTTTATTCCATACTCCAAACTGGCTCACCTGGTGTATCGAACCGCGGCCATGGCCTATAACGAGTACATCGGTCGAAAATAAAATCGCCGGGGCGATTTTATTTTCGACTTGGCGGCTATGCCGCTAAACATTTCAATATAAAAAAGGGGGAAACTATTTCAGTTTCCCCCTTTTTTATGTTTAAGAGCGGCGAAGCCGCGACACCTAAATTCGCACAGCGAATTTAGTCTCCAGTTGCGGCCTTGTGGGTTTTAATTTCCACCTTTTCTTCCAATCCCTCGTAGTACTCTCTGAGAATCTCCACAACTTCGTCACGGCCGAAGTGATCCGGCAGCTCCTTACCCTCGGAAAGCATCTTTCTCAGCATGGTTCCGGACAGCAGGACGCGGTCTTCCTTGCCATGGGGACAGGTTCTCATGGATGCCATACCGTCACATTTGAAGCAATAGAAGGTCCAGTCGATCTTGAGCGGGGTGCAGAGCAAGGCCTTGCCTTCACCCTCGGGTGTCGGTATCTTGTCGAAAATCGTCTGGGCTTCGAACATACCGTAGAAGTCACCCACACCGGCGTGGTCGCGGCCGATAATCATCTTGGAACAGCCATAGTTCTGGCGGAAGGTTGCGTGCAGCAGGCCTTCTCGCGGGCCGGCATAACGCATGTCCAGGGGATATCCCCCCTGTATGACGTTTTTCTCGACGAAGTAGTTCTTGACCAGTGCGTCGATGCACTTGACACGCACGTCGGCGGGGATGTCACCCGGTTTTAAATTTCCCACCAGAGAGTGAATGTAGACACCGTCACATACCTCGATAGCGATTTTACACAAGTATTCATGGGAACGGTGCATGGGATTTCGTAACTGCAGGGCAGCAACTTCACTCCATCCTCTTTCTTCGAACATCTTCCGGGACTCTTCGGGGCGCACATACACACCGGCATATTGGGTGGGGTATTCTGCTTCACTCAACACCTTGATCGGGCCCGCCAGGTTGACCGCTTTCTGGTCCATAACCATCTGAACACCGGGGTGATCTTCTTTGGCAATTTTCCAGAAATCTTCGACAGTGGGGGTTCCTTCACCCATATAGCATTTTTCACATTCAAAGGTTTTGTCCGCTTCGGTCATCTCAAATTTTTCGGTGACCTGCATGGTTGCCATTATTTCGTCGCCTTCGGGATCGTACAGGGCAATCTCATCGCCAATGTTGATGGCATCCGCATTTTCCTTAGAAGCGTCCATGGTGACGGGAATGGGCCAGAATGTGCCGTCTGCCAACAGATAATCTTCGCAGACACCTTTCCAGTCGGCTTTTGTCATAAAGCCGGTGAGGGGGCTGAATCCGCCGATACCCATCATGATCAAATCACCTTTAACACGTGGAGAAATCTCGATTTTCTTGAGATCTTCCGCCTTTGTTTTTTCCGCATCCAACGCAGCGCCTTCAAGCAGACAGCATGTCAGACCTTTTCCACCATGGGGGGGAATCAATTGTGCCATTGGTTTTTTTCTCCTTTTATTGAGTTTTGTATTTATCTGTGAACACAGATATGACGTCAATGATAACCGAAGGCTATGAGTTATAAAGGAAGCATGGATTTGTCAAGCGTAATCGGTTTAAGCATGCATGCTGGCGGCACATTCGTTTTTGCCCAGGTCCATGATGTCCGCTTCTTCAGCATCGACCTGTACAAGCCCGGCATTGATTTCACGGATTTTGGCATATTCTTCGGGCTGGGGCCGCATGTTCGACTGGATAAAATCGTAAAATACGCTTTCATCGGTGATGCCGTAAATGGCGGCATTGATTTCTTTGATTTTTCCAAGCGTCTCGGTAAAAACAAGGTCCTGATTGGCCTCTTTCCAGTCCATATAGTGACCGGGCAGCACCAGCATGGAATCATCCAGGGCCAAAATTTTTTCGGTCATGGTTTGAAACAGCATCCTGGACCAGGCTTTTGCCATGCCTCCCAGGTCAGGCCGCCCCATGGAAAAGATGAAAATCATGTCGCCTGCTACGATAAACTTGTCATCGATGAGGTAGGAGGTGCTGCCGGGGGTATGACCGGGCGTGTGCATGACCTTGACAGTGGGGCCGCCATGGGTGAAATTGAATCGGTCGTTGTCATTTACGGGGGTGTAGTCAAATGCCGCACCTTGAAAATCGGCTGCTGGAACGAGAATTTCCGTCCCCAGGGCCTGTTGAAGCATGGGGCTCCCGGAGATATAATCCGCCTGCCTGTGCGTTTCGAATGTCCGGGTAACGGTGCACCCTTTTTCATCTGCAAAGGCTTGATACGCAGCGATATTTTTGGCCGGATCAAAGAGCATCATTTCCTTGTTGCAGAGTAATCCATAGCTGCAGGATGCTTTTCCTGGGCGCCTGAATTGATAAAGTTCGTAGTCGTCCCCGGCAGCGACGCGAACAGGGGCCAATAGGTTGCCCCAGTCTTTAATGCCCACCAGCATGTGAGCCACATCCGTATGGCCGTGATTTACGAGGATTTCCCCAACATATTTGGAAGAGCCTTCCTTGGCACAGACGATACGCAGTTTTTTTCCTTTGGGAACCTTTGCGACGCTTTCTTCTTCATGCTCGATAAATTCCATGTAGGGAACATTGATCATTTCGAAAGGATAGGGTCCTTCCACTTTAAATCGGCCGAACTCTTCGTCGTTACGGACGTCCAGCAGAAGAAAGGTTTCTTTGGAGACGAGCCATTCAAACAGATCTTGTGCTGTAAAGGGTTGTACGGACATAGGTTCACCTCATAGGATTGATGATTTCGTAACACCCTGAAATCATCTGGTTTTAGGTGTTAAGTTTTAGGTTTAAATTTTGCGCTCTATATAAAACCTAATTTCGTTGTCATCCTGTTCGCTTTTGAGAATTTCATTTCCGCTGGTCCTTGCCCAGGCTGGAAAGTCGGTCAGAGAGCCTGGATCGGTTGTTATGGCTTCTATAACCTGTCCGATTTCAACTTCTTTGATACCCTTGCTTACTTTGACAACCGGCATGGGGCAGGCCAGTCCTTTCAGGTCAAGTGATTTGTCGACTTTGATGTCATCGCTCATGATAAACCTCCTGTTGCTATTTGTTCTTTTGTTTTCAGGTTGATTGATACCTAAGCTGAGCGATTGTCGAGGTTGCCGTATCTACAAGGAAGATGCTGTTCCGCTATAGTGAACTATGCGGTATGGCATCTGACGCCGTAGATGCGGTAAGATCGGCAATCCCAACGGGTTTCAGATTTTAAGAATTCAAATGAATCAATCCTTTGAAATTTTATCTAAATCCCATATTCTTAAAATTTGAAACGCTCATCTTAGGTTCCGAGTTATGCTATATGAACAGCTGAATTTTGCTGTCTTTGGCTTCTTCCAGAAAGGTGGCCACACCGACATGCTGGACGCCTTTGTAGTCGATCATTTCTTCACGTTTGAATCCCATGAGGCCCATAGACATTTCACAAATAAAAATTTTGACCTCCAACTCTTCTGCCAGTGCAATCATTTCTTCCAGAGAGGCCACGTTTTTCTGTTTCATCAAAGATTTCATCATAGCGGTTCCCATGCCGCCCATGTTCATTTGGGAAAGTTTGACCTTGCCGGCACCTTTTGGGAGCATGGCGCCGAACATTTTTCCCATGGTGTCTTTTCCGCCGACCGTTTTATTTTTGTCGCGCAGGATGGGGGTTCCCCAGAAAGTGAAAAACATCACCACTTCCATGCCCATGGCCGTGGCGCCGGTGGCAATGATAAAGGCAGCCAGGGCCTTGTCCAGATCACCGCTGAAAACAATCATGGAAAGCTTGTTGGACGGTGTTTGGCTTTTCATTGCGTCCAGCTGGGTTTGCAGCTGGGCGACTTGTTCTTCCAGTTCTTCCAAGTTCGACATATCAGCCTCCTTTAATTGTTGGTAGGTTAAGCTAAATAAGTATGTTAAATATAGTGAGTTAGAAATTGTGAACGATGTTTTAGTGCTTAGCAAGAACTATACGCATAAATTTTTTAAACCATGAGCTCCTTGATAGATTCCATGGAGGCTTTCAGGAGTTCGAGATTGGTGATCATGGTTTTACGTTGCTCCGGTTCCATCTGTTGTAAAACCTCCATGTGCATATCATTTAAAAACTTATTGATATCATTAAGTTTACTTTGCCCTTTGGCTGTCAGGCTCAACAAGGTGACCCGTGAGTCTTCAGGGTCGGGAATTTTTTGGATCAATTCCTTATGAACCAGTCCTGAGACGATTTTGGATATTCGGCTTTTGACGAGATTCATCTTCGAGGCAATCCCTTTGGGCGTCAGATAGCGTTCTTCGCCAAACAGAGACAGGCAGCGCAGCTCGGCATCCAGAAGGCCGAAGCGCTCACACTGGTACTGTAGCCGTTCCTGGCAGCACTGAAACAAATTGGCTATAAGATCTTGAAATCTCACGACTTGATTGGCTGAGGCCTGGTTTTGAAGTGTTTCCCCTATTAGGTTCATAGCATGAACTATATTGCCAAAAAGGGGGGGTGTCAAGTTTTTTTCGAAGCATGTCAAAAAAACGATTCAAGCCAAATTGAGTTTGAGTGCGAGGCTTAAACATTGTCAGGCATGAAATGGTTGTAAAAAATTAAACAGGCGGTATAAAGATAATATCTTTACCCCAGCGTTTCAAAAGCCGGAGGGCTTCAGATTATTACTATACTTTGCCATGTTGTTTATGCAACTATGGGGTATTCCAGGAGGACTAAATGAAGAACGGCTGTATGGGAAAGGTTCTCTGGGTTGACTTGAGCCGTAAAGAATTCCACGAAGAATCGATCCCAGAGGCGTTGTACCGGAAGTACTTGTCGGGGATCGGGCTGGCGTCAAAACTCCTCTACGACCGCATCCCAGCAGGTGCCGATCCTTTAGGGCCTGAAAATATTCTGGGTTTTGTCTCCGGTCTCTTGACCGGTACTGGAAGCCTGTTTGCGGGCCGGTGGATGGCTGTGGGGAAATCCCCCTTGACAGGTACGTGGGGGGATGCCAATTGCGGCGGCAATTTTTCTCCGGCCATTAAACGGTGTGGATATGACGGTATCTTCTTCCTGGGTATCAGTGAAAAGCCCGTCTATCTGTTCATCGACAAAGGCGGGGCGTTTTTGCGTGATGCAGCCGGCATCTGGGGCCTGGATACCAAGGAAACGGAAAGCAGACTGAAAAAGCATGCCGGTTGCACCCATGCCCGGATCGCCTGCATCGGTCAGGCCGGTGAAAACATGTCTCTCATTTCAGGTATTGCCAACGATGGTGGCCGAATGGCGGCACGTTCGGGGCTGGGTGCCGTGATGGGGTCCAAAAGATTAAAAGCCCTTGTATTGTGCGGGGCCGGACGTATCCGATCCCACGACAGCCCGGCCATAAAAAAACTGAGCCGTCAATGCAATGACTCCATACAGTTCATGCCGCCGTTTCCACCTGCTTTTGTACTAACGTATATGGGTGCCTTCTTGAGAACCTTGCCGGTCCAGCCCAACACGGAAATGATGCGTTTCAACACGATCTATAAAATCATGCTCAAAAAGTGGGGAACCGCCAGCCTGAACCAGATCCTGATAGAGATCGGTGATTCACCCATCAAAAACTGGAAGGGTAGCAACGAAGATTTTGATCCGGAAAGATCGGCCCGACTCAACCCGGAAGTATTTTCAGACTGTGTGGTGGTCAAGTACCATTGTTATGCCTGTCCCCTGGGTTGCGGCGGCCTTTGCAGCAAGCCGGGAAAGTTTGAAGAGACCCACAAACCCGAGTATGAAACTGTTCTGGCTCTGGGCGGGCTGTGTATGAATGATGATCCGGACTCAATTTTTTACCTGAACGAAAAACTGAATCGTGCCGGTATGGACAGTATTTCAGCGGGGGGTACGGTGGCGTATGCCATCGAGTGCTTTGAAAAAGGTATTCTTTCAGAGAGTGATACCGGGGGCTTGAAGCTGACATGGGGGAACAGCCAGGCGATTATGGCATTGGTGGATATGATGATTGCCAGACAAGGTATCGGAGATGTGCTGGCGGATGGTGTCAAAAAAGCTGCCGAAAGAATTCAGCAAGGGTCTGAAAAATATGCCATTCATGCCGGTGGGCAGGAGTTGGCCATGCATGACAGCCGTTTCGATCCCGGCTTTGCGGTTCATAATTGCGTGGAAGCGACACCCGGAAGACATACCATCGGATCCCAGCTTTATTATGAGTTGTTTCAACTCTGGGAACACATCAACACATTGCCGAAACCGGATCTCATGTATTTGAAACGGAGCAAATACAAACCAGACATGGATAAAGCCCTTGCGAGCGCTGCCTGCAGTAAGTTCATGAACATTATGAACGGGGCCGGTACCTGTCTGTACGGCGCCATGCTGGGAGTGGACAGTTTCCCCGTGTTCGGATGGTTGAATGCGGCAACAGGCTGGAACCTGGCAGCCGAAGACTACATGGAAATCGGTGAGCGCATACAGACACTGAAACAGTTGTTCAATCTGAAACAGGGTATCGACCCGGCACACATCAGGATGACCGATCGGGCCCTGGGACGTCCGCCCCTGAAAACGGGGGCCAACAAGGGCCGGCGCGTGCAGATTGAGCAACTTAGGCAGGATTACTGGAAATCGCTGGGCTGGGATCCACAAACCGGAAGACCCTCCAGCAACACATTGAAGCGATTAGGACTGGACCGGGTAATCTGACTTGATTGATTAGAAGAGATCTAAAAAATAGGATTTTAGTTCAAGATCAAGGCGGAATCTCTTTTCAATCCGCAGGAATACTGTAGTATTTTGAGGAGTTGAAACGATATTCCAACACAGAGATTGGGCTAAAAGACATTTTTGAGGTGGCTTATTAGGAGTATGGAATGGCCTTCACCATATTGAAAGAATGTATCGGTTGCAGTGTTTGCAAGAAGGTGTGCCCGGTCAATGCTATTTCCGGGGAGCGTAACAAAAGACACAAGATCGATGAAGCACTCTGTATCGACTGTTATGCCTGTGGATACATCTGCCCCCAATCAGCCGTAGCAGATTCCCGGGAACAGGTGATTCAACGTATTCGATTTCGCAAAAACTGGCCCAAGCCCAAGATTGTCCGGAACATGTGCATGTCCTGCACCATCTGTCTCGATTCGTGTCCGACCGGCTGCCTGAGCCTGACATTTACCCGGGACACCTCAGATACCAGAGGGTATCCGGTTTTAACACGTCCCGGCGCTTGTATTGCCTGTGGTTTCTGTGCCGCCGATTGTCCGGTGGATGCCATCGAAATGATGAGACCAATCTGACGATTGTCGGCTGTTAGCTGTTAGCTGTTTGCTCTTGGCAGCTAAGAGCCAAGAGCAAAGAACTAACAGCTTAGGGGCTTGCCCCTTGGCCCCTCGGACCCTTGGCTCCTTTTTAAAAAATCAGTTACGCGTGTAGGTTGGCATCAACAGATTCGCGTCGTTCAATTCAACCCGGGTGGTTTGGTCGTCGATAACTGTGACCGGAACCTGCCAGGCCACCTTGTGGTCTTTGACCATGGCGGGGAAAGTGACAAGCAGATAATAGGTCCCCGGGGAGACGCCCGGGAATTGAAAAACGCCTTCCGGCGTTGTGAGAGTACTCTGCACCACGAATGCTGGATCAGACATTTTTTGTCTGACAGCGATAAAAAAGGTCATGTGAAGTTCCCTGATGGTCTCCATCCGTTGATAAGGGTTCATTTTATCTTTTACGGAAAGAGCGGGAACCTCCACCTGGGATCGAACCAGCAGCGTCCGGATCCAGTCTCCTGGACGAATCCGGCCATCCGGCATTGTCAGGGAGATGGTTCCGCTGATAATGCCACTGGCATTGGCCATGGGGCATAGCAGCAGGCATGGTGCCAGGCAGATCCATATGAAAAGCCATTTTTTCATAAGAGAAAGGGGTTTGTCATCTATACTTTCTTGAGAACGAGTCGGCAGTCCGCCACGGTTACACCCCGGCCTTTTTCATGCGTGATGAGCGGATTGATGTCCAATTCCTGAATTTCCGGATGGGATGTCACCATGTCCGAGAGGCGTACCAGGGATTTTTCGATTTCTTCCAGATCGGTCCTGGGCCGACCCCTGAATCCATCCAGCAGTTTGAATCCCTTGATCTGACGGATCATTCTTCGTACAGAATTACGATTTACCGGTGCCAGGCGAAAAACGACATCCGCAAAGAGTTCAACAAAGATACCTCCCAGACCGAACATGATCAGCGGACCAAACACCGGATAGCGATTCATGCCGAGAATCACCTCTTCGCCCCGGGGTGCCAGTTTCTGGACCAGAACACCGCTAATTTCCACATCGTCATGGTAGCTTTTTGCATTGGTAACGATGGTTTCAAAGGCCTTTTCGACGGCCTTGCGGGTTTTCAGGTCCACCTTGACGCCCCCGGCGTCCGATTTGTGAATAATCTGGGGAGAAACGATTTTCAATACAACCGGAAAACCCATCTCCTGTGCCGCATCGGCAGCTGCGGGTGCATTTGAGGTAAGCTGTGTTTCGAGGGTGTTGAATCCATAGCATTTGAGTAATTCGAGTCCTTCCAGTTCGCCGACATGGGTCCGGCCTTTGTCAATGAGCTCCTGTATCAATTCTGCAGCACGATTTTTGTCGTGTTTGAGTTGAAAGGGTGCCAGGACTTGACGATTCAGCCATTTGGCGTATCGATAGAGTGCACCAAAAGCCTTGGCCGCATTTTCAGGGAACTTGAAAACCGGAATGCCATGTCCTTGAAGATATTTCACGCCCGCCGACACATCGATGATCCCCATGAAGCAGCAAAGAATCGGCTTGTGGGAACGGCTGGCGATGCGTACGATGGCTTGAGCTGTCGCCAAGGCATTGGTCATGGATTGGGGGGTCAGGATCACCAGAGCGCCATCGACATTCTCATCTCGAATGACAGCGGATAAAGCGTTTTCATACCGGTCCTGTGCGGCATCCCCGATGATGTCCACAGGATTGTTGATATTGGCGGCCGAGGGCAGGTGGCTGGCGAGCGTCTCCAGGGTATCCTGGCTCAGCTGGGACAGTTGAAGTCCCGACGATACGGTGACATCCGTGGCCACGATACCCGGACCTCCGGCATTGGTGACGATGGCCACACGGTTGCCGTGCGGTACTTTTCGACGAAGTTTGCCCAGAGCACTCTCATACTTATATGCAAAGGCCGTTGCAAAAT
>QMMS01000057.1 GCA_003647375.1 Deltaproteobacteria bacterium | reverse complement strand
CCCGAAGAGGTGTGCCGAGATCTTGATGGAGAAGGGTTCGCAAAAAACACAGGCATACCCGTGGATCTGTCGAGGCTTTTTGCGAACCCTCGATCCGCAAGAGATCGGTGCAGATCAAGATAAAAATCGCTCAATTCAGGTTAAGGAAAGAGGGTGTGACACATGCGAGCAAGTGTTCAAATAAAAAATATATTGTACGCAACCGATCTTTCCGACAACGCACGGTATGCGTTTGCCTATGCCCTGAGTCTGGCGGACCTGTATGGGGCCAATCTGATTCTGCTGCATGCTTTGCCGGAAACGCCTGACTTGGTAGATAAAAATGTTGTCGGGTATATTGGTGAAGAAAAGTGGGAAGCCATCAAGAAAAATCATTTTCAGGACGCCAAGGCAGCCCTCATCGGTAAAAGAAGGGATCGTACCCTTGCTAACGAGATTATTGACCAATTCAGGGAAGATGCCAGGGCAGGTTTAGGCGGTCATTCGATCCCGTCTGATGAGGTTATTGTGAAAACGGGAAACCCGGTTGAGATTATCCTTGAAACGGCCGATGAAAATAATTGCGACCTTATTGTTATGGGAACGCATGGGCAAGGCTCTCTGGCCGACACCATGATGGGCAGTACGGCAAGACGCGTGGTGCGACGATCTCAGAAACCAGTGTTGGTGGTCCGGCTCCCCGAAGACGTGTAGGGTTTTTGGGACCAGGTGGAGGCCATATGGAATATCGATAACAGCAGCTATTTAAATCCGAAGCACGAAATTCGAAATCCTAAACAATCTCAAATGAATAAAATTCAAATGGCCAAAACAAAGCATTTCATGCTCAAGTGCATAGGTTCTGTTTGGGTCCTTTAAATATCTCCACACGGAGTATTTCTTCTGAAATAGAAGCCTCCGGAACCAATTCAATTGAATCTATTTGAAAAATTGTCTTCAAGCGTTTGATGTTGGCGTTTTTCAAGCCCCTCATTTTCGGGATACTGCTTGGATGAACAAAGAACACCGTTTTGTGTATCGGTGTCGTTTCTGATGCTAGTTCTGCGGCGGCCTTGTCAAAAAAGATTTCCGAGTGGACCAGGTGGCCGAAGGCGGGATGATAGGGACCGGCAAGAACGGTTCCGTCGAAATCAAGGCTTTCGGAAGCCTGAAGACCCATGCGAATAACCGGTATTTTTTTCCCCCGAAAGACACCATAGAGGTCTTTTACCTGGGCGACTGCCGCATCCAGGGAAAGAGGCTCATAAGTGCCATTTCGAAACCATACTTCGAGACGGCTATTTTTCAACACAACCGTCGGGTAGATGCGGACAAAGTCCGGTAGAAGACCGGCGATTTCAAGGGCCGTTGTCATGGCGGATGATTCATCCTGACCCGGCAAACCTACCATCATCTGGAGACCGATGGCATAGCCGCGTTCTTTTAAAAGTTTGACACTCCTGCGGGTGTCAAGGGCTGTATGCCCCCGCTGGGAAAGCCGCAGCACTGTATCATCCATGGATTGTACACCTATCTCGATGGTTCTGACAGGAAAGCGTTGAATCAGATCCAGCATCGCTGCGGTGATCGTATCCGGCCGGGTCGAAAACCGGATGCTATCAGCTTGACCCCGAGAGATAAAACGCGTGGCAACACCCAGAAACTTGAGAATCCTTTCTTTCCCGATACCGAGGAAGGTGCCGCCGTAAAACGATATCTGGGGTGCTTCGTGGTGTGGTTGTTGATATGTCAAGAAGCGGGAGATATCCGCCGCGATAACTTCTTCGGAGGGCGTTTGGTCCGGGCGGTCCGCAATGAGGATCTGGTTGCAGAATGCACACTGGTGGGGGCATCCGGCATGGGGAATGAAAACAGGGATAATGAACGGGCGGGAGCCTTTCTTTTTATGAGGGTCTTGGAAAGGGGGAACTGTTGTCATGTGGGTCACGTAACAAAACGGGGTTATCGTTGAACCCGTTTTATCACCCTATAGGGTTGTTGATAATGGGATCTTCTGTCAGGATTTCAACGCTAACAAGGCTTTACGTGCTGCATCCTGCTCGGCGGTTTTCTTACTTTTTCCTTTTCCGACGGCCTGAATATTACAGACCACGGTCTGGACACTGAAGGTCTTGTCATGGTCGGGTCCGTTTTCTTCGATTATTCGGTATTCCGGTGGTGGTTCATGCTGCAGCTGAACAACTTCCTGAAGCGCACTTTTATAATCCAGAAAGTGAACCCCGGTGCCGACGGCATCGAAAAGCGCTGAGAAGTGCCCTTCAATCAGGGTATAGGCGGCTTGATAACCACCATCCAGGTAGATGGCGGCAATAATTGCTTCCATGGTATCGGCGAGAATCGAATTTTTTCGATGTCCGCCGGTGAGAAATTCACCCTTACCAAAGAGAATGTGGCTGCCGATGCTCAAGGAGTGAGCAATAGCTGCCAACTGGCTTTCATTGACCATATTCGAACGGAGCCTGGTCAGGTCTCCTTCCTTCAGGTCCGGATAGCGCTCCATCAAAATATGCCCAACAACAAGACTCAGCACAGCGTCTCCAAGAAACTCGAATCGTTCGTTGTCGCGCATATCCGGGTTTGCCTGTTCATTCACGAAGGAACTGTGACGTACAGCTTCCGACAGGATCCGGGAATCCTGAAATGTGTACCCGAGCCTCTTTTCGAGCTTTGAAAGATTATCCGGTGCGTGGGCGTGTAGCCGTAAGCTTTCAAATAAACGATAAGGAACATGCAGGGCGCCATAGCCAATGCCCATTTTCAGTTCAGGCCTTAAGTCGCCATGGAAATCAGTACCGCCTGTTACAAGCAGATCGTGTGATGAGACAATTCTGAGCAGTTGTTGGACCTGCAGCTCCGAGTGTTCCGGATAGTAGACCTCGACACCTTTCAAGCCCTTCTCCTTTAGAGAGACAATCAAGGCTTCCAGATCGCTTTCCTGTTCGATATTCAGCAATCCGGGGTGTGCCAGAACAGGAACACCACCGGCCCCTGATATGATTTGGAGGGCTTTCCGGCAACTGAGCCGTTGCTTGTCCACATAGGCAGGTTTTCCCTCACCGAGATATTGATCGAAGGCCTCATTGATGGAATGGACGAAGTTTTTCTCAAACAGTGCTGTGGCAATATGGGGTCTGCCGATTTCGCCGGAGCCAACCTCTTTTTGGATATCTTCCATCGTTATCATGATACCCATGCTGTTCAGACGTTGGAGAATCTTGTGGTTTCGAACCCGGCGAATTTGTTGAAGATTATCGAGTGTTTGGTTCAGTGCCGGATCATCGATATGGATAAAATATCCCAGAATGTGATAGCTGCCGACAAAATCGAATGGCGCAATGGGCATCGCGCTGATTTCTACACCGGTGACCAATTCAATGGTTGCGGGCATGGTGAGGCCAAGCGCCTCTTTTGAACCGGCAAGTGTGTCATGATCCGTGATGGCAATGGCGCCTAATCCGAGTTCTTGCGCCATTGTTATAATTTCTGAGGGTGTCAAGGTGCCGTCTGAGGCAGTGGAGTGAACATGCAGGTCGATACTGATGTTTTCTTTATAATCCAAGGGCTTTTTCGAATGCTTCCTCTTTTGTTTTACAATCGATACATTGGGTTGTTACCATTCGGGCCTTCAGGCGCTTGATCGAGATGTCTTCCCCGCAGGTTTCACAGATGCCAAATGTACCGTTTTCGATACGCGTGAGTGCTTTTTTGATTTTGTCGATGAGCTTACTTTCTCTGTCACGAATTCTAAGCATGAAATTCCGCTCTGATTCGAGAGCCGCACGATCGGTCGGATCCGGGAAATTTTCTTTGGGCGCGGTCATACCGGAAACGGTATCATCCGCCTGATTGAGAAGGCTCTCCACTTTTTGTGTCAGTTGTTCTTTGAAATATTCAATGTCTTTTTTTTTCATAATAATACCTCAAAAGCATGGAACAATGTCTACTGAAAAAGATTTACATACCACAAGTGGAAAATGTTGTAAAGTGCTAATATTGAATTTTTTAGGTATTGTCACTACCGGCCGGATATCGTATAAAGAATAGAATTGTTTTACGATTTTATCGGACCCGAATGAAATGGAGGATCTGGATATGGAGGAAGACAACTATAGTACGGCATACAAATCCATCACTGTCAGAACCATCGATGGTTCGACGTTTAATGGAAAAGTGAACATTTCACCGGATCAGAGAGTTTCAGACCTTTTTACGAAAGCCGGCCGGTCTTTTATTATCATGGTAGACGTCACCTCGATAGATACATCTGGAAAAACACGCTTCATCAACAAAGATCATATCGTTTGGGTAGAACCGGACGACTTTTAGAGAACAGCCGAAAAGAAGATGTCAAGCGTTTTCATATTGTTAATTCTGAATACCTGATACGGGTAGCCTTCCGGTATTGTTTTTTTTAACAGGCCGGCCAGTACGTTTCCGGGACCCACTTCCACAAATATTTCTATTTCTTCGTCCATCAATCTGCCCATGGTGTCATACCACTTAACGGGATGACACAGCTGTGTTACCATCATCGAACGGATTTCACATGGATCTTTCGTACTATCGGCTGTTACATTATGCAGGACAGGCATATCGGGCGTGCTGAACGGGATGTTCTCCAAAAAATTCTTGAAATCGTTTTCCGCACCACGTATCAAGGCACTATGCCATGCACCGCTCACCTTTAAAGGAATCGACCGGCCATTTTGGTTGGCAGCCAGAGCGGACGCCTTCAGGACGGCTGCCGGTTCACCTGTAATAACGACCTGTTCTTTGGTATTGTGGTTTGCCACGGACACAATGCCGTCTGATCCAGCCTTGGCGACGATATCCTCTACTGCTTCAATGGGAAGCCCGAGAATCGCGGACATGGCACCATTCTGCCGTGTGGCTTCCCGGTGCATCAACTGGCCTCTTTTCATGACAGCGCGAATGGTATCTTCTCTGGAAATAACGGCAGCAGCACATAAGGCGCTGTATTCACCCAAGCTGTGGCCTGCTGTGACATCAGCCCTGATTCCCTCTTTTTGAATGACCGTCAAAGTGGACAGATTGATCGTGGTCAAAGCCGGTTGAAGGTTCACAGTGGCGGTCAAGTCTTCCATGGGACCCTTGAAACAGAGTTTTGACAAATTGATTTTAACCAGTTCTTCGGCCATGTCGAAAACTTCCCGAACAACATCAAACGCCCGATAAAACTCGAGGCCCATACCAACACGCTGGGAACCTTGACCGGGAAATAGGAACGCTATTTTTTTCATGTGAAGTCTCCTGGGTATCTACTCGTCCAGGTTAAAAAGCCTGCGCAGCAAATCCAGGTAGACAGGCTTGTTGATGTGATGCCCTTCCATCTTCAGAAGACGGGTGGGATCATGCATAATCTTATTGACCATTGTTCCTATCATTTTCTGCAGGGCTTCCTGGTCTGCCAAGGAGGTTTGTTGAAGGCTCGGAAACGTTCTAGTGAGCTCATTTTCGATAATTATGCGCAATTTGTTTCTGAGGTCCACAATGGTTGGAACGATATTCAGGTTGTCGCACCAGTCCCGAAAACGGATAACCGCCTCATCCACGATTCTTTCACCTTTCAAAGCCTCTTTTTTTCGATCTTCGAGATTTTCTTCGATAATATTCTGGAGATCATCGACATCATAGACATAGGCGTTGTCCAGTCGGTTGATTTCCGGGTCGATATCCCGCGGAACAGCAATATCGATAAAAAACAACGGCCGGTTTCGTCGGGCACGCATGGCAGCTTTTACCTGGTCGCGCCGGATAACCAGCTCGGATGACCCGGTTGAACTGATTATGATATCAACCTGCTCAAGCCACTGAGGAATTTCCTCGATTCGGACGGCCTGCCCCTTGAATCTTTCCGCCAGGGAAACACCCCGTTCAAATGTCCGGTTGGCAACATAGAGATCCCCGACCTTTTGTCGGAGCAGATGCTCCACCGCGAGTTCAGCCATTTCTCCGGCACCGATCATCAAGACCTTCTTTTTTACCAGGGAGTCGAAGATTTTCTTGCTCAGTTCAATGGCGGCATAACTGATGGATACCGCACGATCTCCAATGCCCGTTTCGGTGCGCACTTTTTTGGCTACAAAAAAAGCGCGGTGCAGCAATCGGTTCAGTATCAGTGCGGATGCTTTTTTCTGGGTGGCGGTTTGATAGGCCGTTTTTATCTGTCCCAGGATTTGAGGCTCTCCAACGATCATGGAGTCCAGGCTGGCCGCAACACGGAAAACATGCCTGACAGCATCATCATTTTCCCGATGATAGAGGACGCCCTCGAACCGCTCCAAAGGGATCTGATGGATGGATGCGATAAAGTTTTTTGTTATATCGACAGCAACGGGGATGTTGTCGGTAACCATGAGGATTTCAACACGGTTACAGGTCGAATAGACCAGTACTTCATCGATGGCTGGTTCCTGCTTTAATTGATCCAGGGCAACGAGGGTATCCTCGGGCGTGAACGCGATGCACTCCCTGAGTTCAACCGGTGCTGTGGTGTGATTCAGTCCTATTAATACGATATCTGTCATGTGTTACATCAAACCATTACCCGTCGAGCGGCTTACCACCGGGTGAACTCACCGTGGTGTCCCTTCAGAAAAAAATTAACCCCAAAAAAAGTGAACATGAGCACAGCAAAGCCGATGATTGCCATGATAGCCGCTTTTCTTCCGCGCCAGCCCAGACTGATGCGGCCATGCAGCAGTGCAGCATACAACAGCCAGGCGATCCCGGACCAGATTTCTTTCGGATCCCAGCTCCAGAAGTGTCCCCAGGCGGTCTTTGCATAGGCAAAGCCGGTGATAAGACCTATGGTCAGCAGGGTAAATCCGACTACGATGCATGCATACCCGGTGATGTCAATAAATTCGAGCGAGGGCAGGCGCCGATAAAAAAAACCTTGTGTTTTGGTCTTGATGGCCTGCTCTTGAACCAGGTAAAAAATTCCGACGCCAAACGCAAGGGCAAATGCCGCATATCCTAGAAAAATTGTAACAATATGAAAATAAAGCCAAATACTGTTAAAAACCGGCGGCGCCTCGATCACTTCTATTGGCAATTGCGCGCTGATGCTCATGATTGCTGCCGCCAGGGGAGAGGCAAAGGCACCCAAAACTTTAAGATGATATCGGGTTTGAAATACGATAAAGAGGGCGGCCATGGCCCAGGCAACCATGGAGAGCGTATCCCGCAGGTTGTGAACCGGAAGATGGCCGGCCAGGAAGGTTCCATAAGCAATGACCCCCGTGTGCAGCAAGCATCCGGAAATCAATAGATAAAAACCGGCCTGGTTCCAGAATGCGTCCTGGCGTACAAGATACACCACATATCCCATGGCGCTCAGGATATAGATAAAGGCAACCGTATGAATCAGTTGGTTCATTTCGCACCCTTTGTTTCGTTATGGCTGAAATCGGGCTTCAATAATTCGTCAACAGTATAGCCGGGGCCCAGCACGTCAAGAAGCAGACGATCGATTTCTTTAAATTGGCGATTTTGAATCCACGAAATAATATCACTGTATATAATTTTTTGAAAAAGGGGTTTGTGTTGTTCCGGTGCATGTTTTTCCAGGAGAAGGCGGTTTCGAATGGAGCCCATTAAATTCAGGAAGACGGCATATGCTTCACCAAATTGTTTTTCAAGGTCTTTACGCAGTTTCTTTGCAAAGGCCGGGCTTTTTCCTGACGTAGAGATCGCCATAACCAGGTCACCTTGCTGAACAATGGCCGGTAGGATAAAATTACAGGCCGCCGGTCTATCGGCAATATTGCATAACAGGTTACATTTTTCTGCATCCATGCTGAGCTGTTGATTCAGTCGCTCATCGTTGGTGGCGCCAATGATTAGGAAACTGTTATCCAGATCGGATGGTCTGTAAGCACGGGTAACAAGGGTGATACGCTGGTCTTCGAATAACCGTTTCAACGTTTCGGAGGCATCGAGGCTTACGACCGTGACCGACGCACCGCATTCGAGCAGCATTTCAACTTTTCGGGTGCCGACATCACCACCGCCGACCACCAGGCAGTTACGGTCTTTTATATCTAGAAAAATGGGATAATATCGCATAATACTAACAATAACTCCGGGTCTATTTGATTGTCCGGGCCATATTATAAACACCTAACGAAATTAAGACTGTTCATGTCATTTGCACTTCGTGCGTCATTTGCGCTGCGCGCGATATTTAGCCTTCGGCTGTCATTTATGGTAATTAGCCTTCGGGCGTAATTTGTTGCCGCTGATAGCTCATCGCTTGGAGGTTACCTAAAACGTAAAAGCTAACTTGTAGACTGTTAGGTTGCTTATAGCAGATAGCCACAGCTACCCTCCAAACCTACAACCCTCAGACCCTATTCTTTTTCCCCTCGGACCCTTGGAACCTGGACCGCTGGTTTGTTTAAAGTTCTATCTTCATTAAATCTTCCGCTATCACAAGGGGCCCCTGATATGTCTTGCGGCACTGGGCTGCTAAATCGACCTGGTCACATTCCGGGTACAAATGGGTTAGCACCAGTTTTTTTACATTGGCGCGGGTTGCCATGTCACCGGCCAGCGATGGAGTCAGGTGCCCCGGGACTTTCAATGCATCCGGCATTGCCGATTCGCAGATGAGAAGATCGGCCCCCGTGGCAAGGGAAACCAGGTTTTCATTCGTGTCGGTATCTCCTGAATAGACGATTGATTTGCCGTCGGGATTCGTGATGCGGTATCCGATGCTCTCTTCCCGGTGATTCATGGACATTGTTTCCAGGATAAAAGATGCAAAGTTTCGGCTGTCCGGCCCGTTGTTGTCGAGTTCGAGAAAGCGCAGCATGCCGTCGGGCAGTTCCAGCCCATCGCCGTATACAGCTTTCAGTCCATTGATAAAATTGACAAACCCGTTGCCTCCGATGATGGTCAACAATCGGTTCCGCCTGTTGCTGTCCGGGTACTTGGTGGCAAAGATAAAGGGTACCAGTTCTCCTGTGTGATCCGGGTGAAAATGGCTGTAACAAATGACATCAATATCAAAGATCTGGATGCCGGTACTTAAAAGGCGATGCATGGTGCCCGGCCCGGAATCAAAAAGGAGCTTTGCCTCACCGATTTCCAAAAGGACGGCGCATGAACTGCGCTTCAAAGAAGGCACACATGTACCGGAACCGAGTATGGTTACGGAGGTCGGGGTCATTTTATTGTACCGGTAGGGGTGTTTGGGTTTTGGTCTTGATCTGATTCATGATCCAACGAACGACCTTTCTGTCATCCTTATGGTCGATGAGAGGCCTCAGCATGGCGAGATCGATCTCAGCCCGTGCCATGGCTTTGTGGCCGCCGGCAGATCCGAATTCAGCGAATCCCTGTTCCGCAATTTTGCCGGCGTTCTTACGCAGACCATCGCTCCTGAATATGATGACCAGTTTTTTCTGGTGATATCCGGCAACGATACTCCATTTGATGGAGCTGATTTTTAAAAAGAAATCTGCAATCAGAACGCAGATGTCGGGATTGGGCACCGGTCCCAGGAAAACAAAGACCTTCCCTTTTCGAACACGTCTGTTTTCAAGCGCCTTTTTAAAAAATTTTAAATAATCCGGCCTGATTTCGGATTGTTCGATCTTCCTGACCAGGTGTTTATTGGCATGACGGAACAGATACTGGAAGGAACGCACATCTTCCACCAGTGTTTGTTGTTCAAAATTGCTGGTATCGTTTTTAATACCCAGCAGCAGTGCCGTGGCCAGTTTGATGGCGGGTTTGATTCTCGCAGCTCTTAAATATTCCGTCATGATGCTGGCCGTGGCACCGTATTTGGGCCGGATGTCCTGAAAGGGGGCTTTACTGCCGGTATCGGGATGGTGGTCGATGACTATATCAACGGTAAATTTTTCAAACAAAACATTGTGGGAAGGTTGCGAGTCCACCATTACAACCCGATTGAAGCGCGTTTTATCCAGATTCTTTATATGGGTGAGTTTGACACCCAGAAGCTCCACCATGGCGCAGTTATCCGGTCGATCGATGACATTGATATTGGAAATGGTGATGTTGTTCACCTTCCGCCATAAAAGACGCTTAACGGCCATGGCGCTTCCAATGGCATCCGGGTCCGCATTGATCAGAATGAGCACCCGGTCATCGGAGGTGAATTGATTGTAGAACCGGCTGACCCTATCTTTTGATGTTAAAAGCATATGTGTTTTCACCATATTGCAATGATTGATTATTTTTTGATATCTTTTAACCGTATGATGAGTCGCTGAATATATCAATAATAAAATCGTGGAACGATTTTATTATCATTATTTATTCAAGCACCTGAAATACCAGGCTGTCGCCGGCAACTTCCACGTTGATTTTCGAACCAGGCAGAAGGTCACCCTTTAAAATTTTCATGGACAGCGGGTTTTCGATATGCTTCTGGATTATCCGCTTCAAGGGTCTGGCGCCGTATGTTGGATCGTATCCTTTCCCGGCCAGAAACGTTGTAGCCTGGTCGGCAAGTACCAGTTCGATGTTCTGCTCTGCAAGACGGACCTTAAGGCGTTCCATTTGAATCCCTACGATTTTTACAATCTGCTCGGGGGTCAGGTTGTGAAATATGATGGTTTCATCGATCCGGTTCAAAAACTCCGGTTTGAAACTTGCCCGTAAGGCAGCGGTGACATGCGCTTCCATCTCAGACCGGTTTTCCTGCGCCAGTTCTTGAATATGCCGGCTGCCCACGTTTGAGGTCATGATGATGAGGGAGTTCTTGAAATCGACAGTTCGGCCGTGCCCATCGGTCATCCTGCCATCATCCAATATCTGGAGCAGTACATTGAAGACTTCCGGGTGTGCCTTTTCAATTTCATCGAACAGAACAACGGCATAGGGTTTTCTGCGAACAGCTTCCGTCAAGAATCCACCTTCGTCATACCCCACATAGCCCGGGGGCGCACCGATCAATCTTGATACGGCATGCTTTTCCATATACTCGGACATGTCGATACGTACGATGGCCTGTTCGCTGTCAAAGATGAACTCAGCCAATGCCTTGGCAAGTTCTGTTTTCCCGACACCGGTGGGGCCCATGAATATGAAGGAGCCGATGGGTCGGTTGGGGTCCTGCAGCCCGGAGCGTGCTCTTCGGACGGCATTCGAAACGGCGGAAATGGCTTCGGTTTGACCGATGACACGACGGGAGAGTCTTTCCTCCATATGAACCAGTTTTTCGCGTTCACCTTCGAGCATTTTCTTGACGGGGATGCCTGTCCAGCGAGAGACGACCTCGGCAATATCATCCTCCTCGACTTCCTCCTTCAGCATTTTTTTGTTTTCCTGGAGCCGGGAGAGCTCTTGCATGGCTTTCTGTAACTGTTTCTCAAGTTCGGTGGAAAGGCCATAGCGTATTTCCGCAACCCTGGCCAGGTCGCCTTGTCTTTCGAATTTCTGGGCTTCAATGCCTAGTTGTTCCTGCTTTTCCTTTATTTCCCGGATGGTTTGAATCAGGTCCTTTTCATTTTGCCAGTGGGCTTTCATTTGTATAATGTCTGCTTTAAAACTGCTCAGGTCGGCCTCCAACCTGGAGAGACGCTCCTTGGAGGCTTTGTCGGATTCTTTTTTCAAGGCTTCCTTTTCGATTTCAAGTTGGGTCATTTTACGCTGGATTTCATCGATCTCTGCCGGCATGCTGTCGATTTCGATCCTTAGTTTGGAGGCACATTCATCGATGAGATCGATGGCCTTGTCCGGCAGGAAGCGATCCGTGATATATCGGTTAGAAAGAGTTGCAGCCGCAACAATGGCAGAATCCTTTATCCGGACGCCATGGTGGACTTCATATTTTTCTTTTAATCCCCGGAGAATAGAGATGGTGTCTTCCACACAAGGTTCCCTTACCATGACCGGCTGAAAGCGTCTTTCAAGGGCAGCGTCTTTTTCAATATATTTTCGGTATTCGTTCAAGGTCGTGGCACCTACACAGCGCAGGGTACCACGCGCCAAAGCCGGCTTGAGCATGTTCGATGCATCCATAGCTCCTTCACTGGCCCCGGCGCCAACCAGGGTGTGCAGTTCATCGATGAATAGAATCACATCACCTTCAGCTTCTTCAACTTCCTTCAGTACCGCCTTGAGTCGATCCTCGAATTCTCCACGATACTTGGCGCCTGCAATCAGAGCGCCCATGTCGAGGGATACAAGCCGCCGGTTCTTGAGCGTTTCTGAAACATCACCTTCAACAATCCGCTGGGCCAATCCTTCGACAATGGCAGTTTTACCGACGCCCGGTTCTCCGATGAGGACAGGATTGTTTTTTTTTCGCCGTGACAGGACTTGAACGATACGTCTTATTTCATCATCCCTGCCGATAACCGGGTCGAGTTTCCCCCGTCGGGCGCTGCTGGTAAGATCCCTGCTGAACTTATCGAGTGCCTGGTATTTTTCTTCTGGGTTGGGGTCTGTAATCCGCTGGGTTCCCCGGATATCCATGAGAACCTTCAAAACGGTCTCACGTGAAACACCCTGTTTGTGAAGGATTTTTGAGGCTTCGGATTCCTTTTCATCCAGAAGGGCAAGAAAAATGTGCTCGATGCTGACATACGCATCCTTCATTTTGTCAGCCTCGGCAAATGCGGCGTCCAGCACATGCCTGGTAGACGCTGAAAAATAGACATCCCCGGTGCCTGAGACCTTGGTGAGGCGGCTCACTACTTGTTCGATATCAGGAAGGATTGTTTTTGGGGAGACGCCAAGTTTCAGAAGAATTCCAGTCGCGATGCCTTCCGAGTCCTTCAGCATGACGTTCAGGAGATGCTCCGGCACGATCTGCTGGTTACCGTGCCGGCCAGCCAGGGATTGGGCCTGTTGAATCAGTTCCTGCGCCTTTATGGTGAATTTATCTAACCGCATATGTTCCTCCACAGCCAAATGGGATCAAAACATCCCATAACTAATTGAAATAATATATATAATATCTTATAAATGCAGGCATAATATAAGCACGTGCCATTTTATGTCAAATTACCCCTGAGGTATCTTTGAAGTTCAATGAAATGTGTCGCATAGAGAGCGTATTATTAAAATTTGGCTCTTCTTCCAATTAGTTGGGAGAAAGGGTTCCAGGGGTCGAGGATTCAAGGATCCAAGTGTTTGATTTCCAGGGATTTGATCAAGGCTTTCATCATTCTCTCGACATCCCCAATTTCCTCTCTTAATTTCTGACACCTCTCTTTTTACACATATATATATGCAAACAAAGCTTATATGATTTCTGCCAAACGTTTAACTCTTTATAATTTTTAAGCATATCACTCGAATCCTGGACCTCTGGAATCCTTGAATCCTTTTTTTAGATCAACGATCTTGTTGGTTGTCCCAAAAAGATCGAAGGGTTTCAAACAAAACAATACCGACGGCCGAAGAGAGGTTCAGGGAACGGATGTGTCGCGTGATGGGAATATAATAAACAGCGTTTGAATAGGCGTCCAGAATGGACGGGGGGAGCCCTTTGGTTTCGGATCCGAATACAAGGAACATTCTTTTCATAGCCGGCATGGACCAGAATGGTTTGGAGCCTTTTTTGCTGAAAAGAAATATTTCATCCTTTTCAGGTACTGCGACCTTTAGAAAAGTCTGAAAGTCTTCCCAGATCTTCAGATCGACATGTTGCCAGTAATCCAGGCCGGCGCGTTTTACCCATCGACTATTCAGAGAAAATCCAAGTGGTTTGATGAGGTGCAGGGTTGTTCCGGTACCTAGGCAGGTTCGTCCGATGTTTCCCGTATTCCAGTGAATATCAGGTGAGACCAGTACCACGTGACGCCGGCACTCAAAAAGTGGATCGTGTTGGTGGTCATGCGGGTTTGAGGAAGGTGTCGTTATCAATTGACCGGCTCTCCACAGAAAGGGCAGAAATGGATGTTCCGTGCAAAATAATTGTGCATGTCGAGAAGTAGTTCAATTCGTCATTCCCCTGCCTTCGCAGGGGCAGGCTCTGCGGAGGCAGGAATCCAGGGGTTGGTTTTCTGGACTCCCGCCTGCGCGGGAGTGACATATTTATGTCACTTATTTACGGGATATAACACTAAAACGAGCTCGGTTTACACACCACCTCCCTGACGCGCAAGTCAAAGAGATGCGACTGATTAGCAGGCTTCAGGATCAGTGCTGCATCGGCGCCTTTTCCGGTGCCGCCGATGGAGACGATGTCCTCACCGGAAAGCGTGCCGCCATCGGTCGCCATGATGGCGATCTCCACGGCTACTTTGGTACCCTGGCCGAACAGTCGAAGAGTATCGGCAATGATAAGAACCGGGTAACCACCGGAATACTTGTTGAAAAGCGATCGCTCTACGCCCGACAGCGCATGGGTGGCGGATATCACGGTAGCACCGCTCTCCTCCAGGTCGGTGCGAACCGATTCCGGCATGACGGACTGAAATGGTTCTTTAAATCCGCTGTGGTAGGTGACCACTACAATCTTGAATCCTTTAAAAACATCAAGCACCTTGTGGGCGGTATAGCCCTTTGAAGAGGCCACCACCACCTCGTCGATGCCAAGGGCTTTGGCCCGTTCATAGGCCAGTTCAACGGTTGTATCTGTGTTGTCGCGTCCAGGTTTTTCGAAGTACATATTGCCTCCTATGTTATGGATCTCTATTTGTTCGGGTAGCTCAATCAGAGCATACTTTCCACCAATAACCTATATTTATCAAGAATGAAAGCCTGGTCCGGTTGTATTACCTTCGAAAATTTTTACATCTATAAAATCAGCCTTTTCGAAATATTTTTGCAACTCTTTGTTTTTGTGAATGGCCTTCAAAACAGGTAGATTTCTCCCGCGCAATTCCCATTGAAATACATGTTGCATTTATCGATCCGAGGGTCGAATCTGTTTTTAATTTCAAGTGCATCCAGCCAACATTTAATTCTGTAAAGGACCCCGCATTTGTACTTGTCTATGGCGCCCAACCTTTTCATGCCGTCATGCGTCATCCAACACTTACCCAAAAGATCAATGATTTCTTTGTGAGAGATATTTTGAACGGATCGCACTTTTGGTGTCTTCTGATTCTGTTTACTTGTCTTTCGAATCAAAATATTTCAATAGCAATTTTTGCCATTCACCCATGAATTCTTCATAAGCATCCTCATTGAATGCATCGATGAAACTTTCCCCAGTTTTTGACAGCGCTATGTATTTGTATGTCACTTGAATGTCTGTTCTCTCAGCCCCCAGTTCCGCACATGTTACGGTGACCACGCCAATTTTTTCCTGGGGTTCTATTTTGTAAAATTGTACCAAGTGCGATTCCGGATCATATTTCTTTACGATCCAGATGGCATCGCTGGTTGCGTGATCATGGCTTCCCATTCACCCAGGCCTGCAACATAGCTTGCACCGATCGGTTCATCTCATGAGCGAAATCTGCGTCGAATTTTCGCTGATACATCATCTGCCCGACATTCCGGGCACCTTTTACTTCCTTTTTCTCACCAAACATCTGGGCATGACGCTTTCGGTACATTTCTTCGAACACCTCCATGCCAAAACGGTTGTATCGATCCTCAAATATCACATATTTTTCATCAAATCGTTGTGTCAACTCTCTTTTCTGCTGCTGTTTTGTGGGATATCCGAAACATACCAGGGTAATTGGAAACACATACTTAGGCAAATCAAACATTGCCTTGTGCGCTTCGTAGTTCTCCATGATGTCCCCGATGTAGCAGGAGCCAATTCCTAATGATTCCGCAGCGATGACAGCTGTTTGTGCAGCAATGAGGGCGTCGCAGCAGGCCAGAAACAGGTCCCCCTCCTGTGGCTTGCGCATGGTAATCTTCTTTTGCTCGCAGTGTTGTTCCACGCCGGATATGTGGAAATAATCATACCACCGCTGGTAATCCGCCAGGAAAAGCAAAACAAGTGGCGCCTTGGCGATAAACGGTTGATTGTCACACGTTTTGACCAATTGGTCCTTTGCGTCTTGATCCTTGATCTCTATGATGGAATAGAGCATCATATTTCCTGCCGTGGGAGCACGCATTGTCGCTGCCAGAATCGTATCCTTGACCTCGGTGCTGATTTCTTTTTCCTCGTATGCACGAACTGACTTTCGATTGAGAAGCAGTTCCATTGTTTGATTCATGAGATAACTCCGCTTAAAATCGTTATCATTGTGTCAGAATCTATGTTTCCGCCACTTAAGATGATTCCAACCCGGCCTTCCGGTACCACAGCCTGACTCAGCAGGGCTGCCAGCCCAAGAGCGCCTGACGGCTCAACCACCAGTTTCATTCGATAAAATAGAAATTGAACAGCCTCAATAATGGCTTTTTCTGAAACCGTTTTCATATCGTCTACGTATTCCAGCACCAGTGGGAATGTAAGCTTACCCAATGACGGGGCGCGTTGTTCGGCATGACGATGGTTGTTTGAATATTCATCACTTTCAATACATCTCGTATTTAACCAGCCTGCCATCGAGCCCACCGGCTTTGATCGGTTTTTTCCAGGATGCTTTCAGACCGATCTTTTTGATATATTCCCGATCTCCGAAATACACAAAGGCGGTTGAGCCTTTGCATTTCTGTTTTAGAAAAGCACCGAAATGTTTATAAAATAGTTCAAGGTTCTGATCTCCCCCCATCCGAATGCCGTAAGGTGGATTGGTTACAATGACGTGCTTTTTAAAGGCCGGCAGTTTTTTGAAGTCTACCCGTTCAATGGTTACCCTATTTCCGTAATGGAGCCCCATCAGATTTGTTCGTGCGGCCCTGACAGCTTCCAGTGACACATCACTGCCCGCAATCAGTCTTTTCGGCAGTTCCCGGATCTGTCCGTCGACCTCTTTCTTCACCTGTTGCCAGACAGCGCGATCAAAGTCGGGCATACATTCAAAACCGAATCGCTGTCTGAATATGCCCGCAGGGATATGGCTATATTGCATGAGCGCTTCACACAAAAGGGTTCCCGAACCGCACAACGGATCATAAAGAGGAACAGATCCGTCCCATTCACTGAATCGTATAATCGCAGCGGCAACGGTTTCCTGCATGGGTGCCGAAACAGCCTCCTCTCGGTATCCTCTCCTGTGAAGTGCACCGCCTGACGTGTCCAGGCTTATAACGGCCTTATCGTTCCTGATATGAAGGTTCAGCGGGATATCAGGATTCCTTACCGACACATCCGGACGCTGACCGGTTTTTTCTTTGAAATAGTCGGCGATGGCATCTTTAAGACGGAGAGCGGCATACTTTGAATGCGAAATCGCACTGTCGGAAACATTTCCCGACACAGCAAAAGTATTGTCTTTTGTAAAGAAATCTTCCCAGGCGATCTGTTTAGCCTTCTGATACAGTGTGTCCGTATCCGGACAAGCGTATGATACTAACGGCGCAAGGCAGCGTGAGAGAAGCCGGGTCAGATAGTTGATTCGATACAGGGTTAATTTGTCCGCCTTAAAATAGATGCCACTGAATTCAGGCCGAACATCCTTGGCGCCGAGTTCAGTTATTTCCTGTGCGCCGGCCTCTTTTAATCCATCGGCTATCTGGGCAAAATATTGGTCATTCTTTTGATACTGATATGCCACTGCTTGATGCCTTTTTTTAAAGGGTTTGCAATCCTATCGGCTGGTGCCTTGTTCCATCGTTTTCATTTCAATCGGAGCTGGAGAGAGTAATCGAAAGATTGCTTGATCATTTGAACCCGTTTGCAGTACTAATGTTGTTCTTGGGATATTATTACTGCAAGAGTTTAGGTGTAAAATCAACTGAATTGTGGAAAAATTCCTTCTTGCAAGGGAAGAAACTTGGCGCACCGCCGGAGGAAAAGCTGAACAGGCATGGATATGGAGTATAAAAGCAGAACCCAGAAAAAAAAGGAAGATCAGGCCCTGCAGCGCCTGGGGGAGCAGCTGGTATCTTTGAATTCCGGCCAGCTTGAGACCATGGGCCTACCGGATGAACTTCTGGAGGCTATCGAATTTGCACGAAAAATAAAGAGCCATGGTGCCCGGCGCAGGCAGATTAAACATATCGGCGCTCTCATGCGGCAACTCGACCCGCAACCCATTGAAATGGCCCTGTCTCGTATGCGATCCGGAAACTTATAATTTAATGTATTTTTTTAAATCTCGATAATAATTCTGGTGGGGGCCAATCATTATCCAAAGCTGTATTCTGATGACGCGCCATGATCCAGCTCGGTGATTCCGATCAATATTTCTTTGATAAGGCTGTATGTAAGATCCGGATTTTCCTCTGCGCATGCCAGACAGAGTGCTCCCTTGTCTTTTGTCAGCGTTATCCAGGCTCGACGCCCGAGATCCTCACCGCACTCGTCACAGGATGAATTCGAGGTCGAGATAAACACTTTTAAGTCTGTATTTTGCGTCATCTTTGCTTTTATTTGGTTGCTATTAATCTTTTCAATAGGATATCTTCAACATTCCGGCGAGAATCTATTAATGATAATACATATACTTTCCGTTCAGCAATCCTGTATATCAACTTCCATGGCGGTATGATCATTTCTCTGTATTGTAATATTCCTTGGTCTTGAAGTCCTGGAACAATACGGTTTCTTTCAGGAAGGGTATAAAGCTCTGAAGTTTTTTGTTTAATATTTTTTAAGATTCTTAGTGCGTTTTGAGGGATGTCTATTGATATGTATTCAATAATATCTTTCAAATCACTTTCTGCAACATTCGCCCAGATAACTTTGTAGTTTTGTTTCATTTAGGTTTTTCTTTCAGTGATTTCTCAATGTTTTTAAACACACTATCTTGAGATTTTACCTTTTCGTTCCGGACATCACTTTCACCCTGAGATATCAGTTTCAGTAATCCGATTACATTACGCATATCCTCATAGCTTTTTGGATCTTGAAGAACAGCTCGTGGTTCTCCATTCTGCGTTATGATGACAGGACGGTGAGTCTCATTAATCTGAGATAATAAATCTGCAGCCCTAGATTTTAAATAAGATACTGATTTTATGTCGTT
>QMMS01000056.1 GCA_003647375.1 Deltaproteobacteria bacterium | reverse complement strand
GACGCCAAAGAGAAGCCGCTAGGTGTTCAGATTCTGGGGCCGCGGGCTGGTGATCTGCTGAGTGAATGGGTGGCGGTTCTGAATGGAAAAGTAAAGTTGTCTACGCTGGCGGCAGCTGTTCATCCCTACCCGACTATCGGTGAAATCAACAAAAGAGTTGCCGGTAACTTTTTTTCACCCAAGATATTTTCGGAAAAAGTACGCAAAGGCTTGAAGTTCTTTTTTCAATTGAAGGGGAGGGCGTGTTCACTGAAAGAAGACTCCTAATAACAGGCACTAAAGGCCTCAGACAGTTTCACAGCCGCACAGGGATCACCCATCGGCCTAAAATTGTTATATTTGTTTGGTTTATAAGCCTGGTTTTTTAGTGGGCATATTTTGATTATTGACAAGGAATTGATACCGGCAATCAGAAGGGAGAAATGGATGGAAGAGTATTACAAACGCGAAGATCTGCCCAAGTTTGGTGAAATCGGAAAAGAAGCGCCTGAGATGGCAAAAAAATATTTCGAGTATTATAATGAAGTGTTTTCGGAAGGTGAATTGACACTGAGGGAAAAATCTCTGATTGCACTGGCTGTGGCGCATGCCATTCAGTGTCCTTACTGCATCGATTCCTTTACCCAGAAGTGCCTGGAAAAGGGATCGAATATGGGAGAAATGACGGAAGCTGTTCACGTGGCAACCGCTATTCGCGGGGGGGCATCCCTTGTGCACGGTATTCAGGCGCGCAATATCGCGGAAAAGCTGTCCATGTAAACATTCGTTCCGCGAATGCCGGGTTAATAAAAAAGAACTATCAGGTATAAAAGGACATCGTAGACGTGTTGAAAACAAAGGAAACAATACCAGACGTAAAAATAGATCCGTTTCATTTGATGCTTTCGAGTCACGGACTTGAGATTAAGCGTGATCAGACCCGCACGCTGCAGATCAATGTGGGCTTTAAGTGCAATCAAAAATGCCGGCACTGTCACCTGGACGCCGGACCTGAGCGGACCGAGAACATGACCAGGGAAACGATGCTGGCCGTGGTGGATTATGCACGACGCAGTCATTTTGATATGATTGACATAACGGGCGGGGCACCGGAACTGAACCCCCATGTGGAAGCGCTTATCGAGCAGATGGCGGCACTGGTTCCGCGCGTGATGTTCCGATCGAATCTTTCGGCATTGAACAACGGAACAAGGGATGACTTAATGCAGGTATTGAAGGCCAACCAGGTTGTGGTGGTAGCATCATTTCCCTCCCTGAATGCATCCCAGACCGAATCCCAGCGGGGAAAAGGCATTTTCGATATCAGCATCGAGGCCTTGTTGAAATTGAACCGGCTGGGTTACGGTATGGAGGGTTCCGGTCTGGAACTGAACCTGGTGTCGAATCCTTCCGGTGCATTTATGCCCGCTGCACAGGATCAGACAGAGACACGATTCAGACGGATTCTGGGAAAAAACTGGGGGATTTGTTTCAATAACCTTTTCAGTTTTGCCAATGTTCCCCTGGGCCGGTACCGTGAGTGGCTTGTGCGGTCTGGAAATCTTTCTTTGTATATGGAAAAACTGGCTTCAAACTTTAACCCATGCGCGGTGTCCGACGTCATGTGCAGGACGATGGTGTCGGTTTCGTGGGATGGATATCTTTACGATTGTGATTTCAACCTGGCACGGGGTATTTTCATGGGCGGTGAGAAAACCCATGTATCTGAAATGGAGGGCCGCCCCGAAACCGGTGGTATCATTGCGACAGCAGACCACTGCTATGCCTGTACGGCTGGTTCCGGGTTTACATGAGGGGGTTCTATCGAGTCCTGAGTTCAGGAAAATAAAAGCGTGTAACGATTTTATTCCATTTTTTAAAACTTGGCCCTTTGGGCCAGGTAAGAGATGTTTGGCTATGCCGATGGCGGTAGTAACTTAAATCCGAAGCACGAAATTCGAAACCCTAAACAATACCGAATGATCCAAATTCGAATGATCAAAACAGGACCTTGGCCATACAAGTTCAAGCACTATGTTTGAGTAATTTGAGCATTTGATATTTGGATTTGTTTTGTATTTCGATATTCGGATTTAGAATTTATCATACCCTGAATGTGTATAACGTTAACTCTTATAGGGTTGAATCAGTGCCGGGCTCTTTGGACCCGGGTATCTACTAAACATGACAGAGTCGTTTTTAAGAGCTAAACAGAGAAGTGGTGGTGACAGATGGAAAAAAAATCTAAAGCAATCTTGAAGATTATCCTGCTGGCAGCCTTTATCGTTACGGCCGTCGTGTTGGTTCGGCTGACCCCGGTCATGAACTATCTGACACCGGGGTCCCTGGGCACTCTTCTTGAAAAAGCCGGTTTCTGGGCGCCCCTATTATTTATCGGTGTGTATGCCGCAGGCGTTTGCCTGTTTATTCCGGGTACCCTGTTAACAGGTCTCGGAGCGGCCATCTTCGGCCCATATTGGGGATTTTTATGGGTATGGATCGGCGCCATGATAGGTGCCGGCGGGGCTTTTATTATCGGTCGAACCCTTGGGCGTGAATTTGCGGCATCCCTGGTTGGTGACAAACTCCGAAAATACGATGATGGTATCGAGCGAAATGGTTTCGCCACCGTCCTTTACCTTCGACTGGTATACTTTCCATTTACCCCCATGAATTTTGGTATGGGTTTGACAAAGGTCCGGTTCCGGGATTATCTGTCCGGGACAGGTCTGGGCATTATCGTCGGCACTTTTATTTTTACTTTTTTCATCGGTACCCTGAAAGATGTATGGGCTTCCGGAAACTGGGGGGAACTGATTTCATTCAAGGTTTTTTTCTCGATTGCCCTATTTGTCTTTTCCTTTTTCATCCCCAAGACGATCAAAAAGATTAGAGGAGAATCTTGAATAGTGACGGCCGGAGTGATACTGTAATTACACTTCCGGAATCAGAGAGGAGTTCCTCATTTATGAGCTTTCCTGAAACATACCATAGCGACTTTATTGAATCACAATATCAGCAGTGGAAACAGGACCCCGGGTCGGTTGCAAAAGATTGGCAGTTTTTCTTCAAGGGTTTCGATCTCGCGTTTTCAAGCGGGTTTGCGCCCGGAATGGCGGACACAGAGGGCGATCCGTTCTTCCTGGCCAGTGTCGAACAGTTGATATTCGGGTATCGCTGTCTCGGGCACATGCTGTCATGTATGGACCCCCTGCAGGCCTGTCCCATGGACCATCCGCTGTTATCGCTGGAGCGTTTTGGTTTGGCACCGGCAGATTTCGAGAAGCATGTGCCGGAGACGAGCTTTTCGGGCGGCGGCGGGAACCTGAAAGAAATTTTGGAACACCTGAAAGAGACATACTGCCGTTCAATCGGCGTGGAATACATGCATATACAAGATCCCGAAGAACGGCGCTGGCTTCAGGATCGGATGGAGCCAATTCAGAACCGGCCGCAAGTTAAGACCGCCGAAAAGATGATCATATTGGAACGACTCTATCAGACGGCTTTGTTCGAAGCCTATTTAAATAAAAAATACATGGGGGTGACTCGTTTTTCATTGGAGGGGGGTGATGTGGTGATCCCCCTGTTGGACACACTGGTCCGGCAGGTTACCGAAAATGGTTGTCGGGAAGTCATTCTGGGGATGGCCCACAGGGGACGGCTGAATGTTCAGACCCACATCCTGGGGAAGTCCTACGAAGAAATATTCAGGGAGTTTGAGAGCTGCTATGACCCGGGGCAACTCATGGGATCCGGTGATGTCAAATACCACAATGGTTATCTCGCAGACATTCAGACGGCTGCCGGAAAGGACGTGCGCATGTTTCTGGTGAACAATCCCAGTCATCTGGAAGCCGTGGATCCCGTGGCAGAAGGTGTTGCACGAGCCAGGCAGGATCTGCCGAATATGGATTCGGACAGCGTGGTTCCGATACTTATTCACGGTGATGCCGCTTTTGCCGGGCAGGGAGTAGTCGCCGAGACATTGAACATGTCGCAGCTCAAAGGGTATAAAACCGGGGGGACCGTCCATATCATCATCAATAACCAGATCGGTTATACAACCCTGCCTGAAGATGCCCGTTCGACCCGATATTCGACCGATGTCGCCAAGATGCTCATGGTACCCATATTTCATGTGCACGGTGAAAATCCAGAGGCTGCCGTTTACATAAGCAAACTGGCAGCCGATTATCGCCATCGATTTGGAAAGGATGTGGTCATCGATGTGATCTGTTATCGCAGGTATGGACACAATGAAGGGGATGAACCTTATTTTACCCAACCGCTCATGTACGATCGCATCAAGGAACGGCCGTCCCTGCGTGTGCTCTATGGAGAAAAACTTCTAGAAGAAAAAGTTGTGGATGAAACCCATCTGGACTCATTGGAAAAAGATATTTTCGATAACCTGGAAAAGGCTTACGCGGATGTTCACGGAACAGATTGCCTGTTTCCGGAATCCCCATATTTCGAAGAATGGGATCATATCAAAGCGACGTATACTTTCGAAGGTGTTAAAACAGGTCTCTCCAAGAAAAGACTGATTGGCACTGCCAGAAAGCTGAACAGCGTACCTGATGGATTTTCCTTGAACTCGAAATTGAAACGCCTGTTAGGGAAACGTTTGTCAGCTGTTGAATCGGGGAAAGGCATAGACTGGGCAAGTGCGGAAACATTGGCATTTGCTGCGCTGCTCATGGAGGGATTTTCCATCCGGTTGAGTGGACAGGACGTGGGCCGGGGTACCTTCAGCCAACGGCACAGTGTTTTGTTTGATGCTAAAAGTGGTGAGTCATACATTCCCTTGAATCACCTGGATTCAAAACAATCTACTTTCATGGTTTACAACAGTCTTCTGGCGGAATTCGGTGTTCTGGGGTTCGAATATGGTTATTCCATAACACAGCCAAAAACGCTGGTCATATGGGAAGCGCAGTTCGGCGATTTTGTGAACAATGCCCAGGGAATTATTGATCTTTTTATTGCCAGCGGGCAATCCAAGTGGCAACGGTTGAGCGGATTGACACTGCTGCTTCCCCATGGATGGGAAGGGCTGGGTCCTGAACATTCCAGCGCACGTTTGGAGCGTTTTCTACAGCTGTGTGCCGAAGACAACATGCAGGTGTGCAATCTTACGACACCTGCCCAGTATTTTCATCTGTTGAGACGTCAGATAAAGGAGGCATATCGCAAGCCGCTGGTGCTGATGACACCCAAGAGCCTCCTGAGGCATCCCATGGCTGTCTCCACACGCGATGATTTGGTTTCAGACCGGTTTCAACCGGTTCTGAATGATCCTGAACCAGATACAGGGGCGAAAGAGATTATTTTTTGCAGCGGCAAAATCTATTATCAGCTTCTTCAGCGGCGTAACGAACTAACCGAGAGCAACAAGGCCATTTTACGCCTGGAGCAATTTTACCCTTTCCCCGACAAACAGATTAAGACCATGCTCAAACCATATAAAAAAGTAAAGAATTTCAGCTGGGTACAGGAAGAACCTGAAAATATGGGGGGATGGTTTTTTGTGCGGCAACGCATAGAGAAGATCACAGGGCAGAAACTTCACTATGTGGGGAGAAAACCTTCCGCAAGCCCGGCCACCGGATTTCCAGCCATCTATAAAAAGCAGCAGGAAGCCATATCGAACGAGGCGTTGGGGATTGCATCAGATACGGGGTCGTAAGAGAGCAGGGTCCGAGGGAATAACTGTAATTTGCTTCGCGTAATTAATAGATATTTACTTCGTGTTATTAATCGTAGCTAACGGCTTTCAGCAGCAATGAATTACGCGGGCAGCATTGTAAGAGAGCAGGGTCAGAGGGTTGGAGGTTTTAAGGGTTCGAGGGAAAACTGATCGCGTTTTAGGTGTTAAGTTTTAGGCCATGGATACAGGCTATTAGCTAACAGCATTCAGCAACAATAAATGACGCGCGAAGCGCTAATGTCGTCCGCCAGGACAAATGACCATTAATGACGAAAAATTGTATAACGATTTTTTTAATGTCGTCCGAAGGACAAATTACGCACGAAGTGCTAATGACAGTTGAAGATTTTAATCGTGAGAATATAGAATCAGTGAAGGAGCGACTATGTCCATAGACATCAAGATACCCAGTGTCGGAGAATCTGTTCAGGAAGCGGTTCTGGCGGAATGGTTCAAAAAGGATGGCGAAACCATCCAAAAGGATGAAGCGCTGCTGGTCATAGAGACAGACAAGGTCACGCTGGAAGTGGTGGCGGAAGTCGGCGGTGTTTTGAAGATTCTGATTAAAGAAGGGGAGACGGTGGCGATTGGTGCGGTTGTGGGGCAGATTGAAACGGCAGGTGTGGCAACGAAATCCCCAACACCGGAATCTGCACCGGAGCGCTCCGTGCCTCCTGAGACAAAAGCAGACGCTCCTGAGGAGGAACCGGCAATACCGAAACCGGCATTATCCGGAAAAGAAGTGCCCGTTCAGAAATCAACGCTTGACGATATCCCGCTTTCACCTTCGGTCCGCAGGCTTGTTGCGGAAAAAAATCTCGATGTTTCAAAAATTTCCGGAACGGGCCCCGGCGGCAGAATCAGCAAAGGGGATGTGCTCCTTTATCTGGAGGAAGCTCCCGCCGGCATTCCCGAAAAAATGACGACTCAGGTTTGTGAAGATCTATCTGCGGCCCAGGCTTCGGAGGAGGTGAAACGGGTCAAAATGTCCCCCATTCGCAAGCGGATTGCCGAACGACTCCTGGAATCCAAACAAAACACGGCCATGCTTACCACCTTCAATGAAATCGACATGCAGCAGGCCATGGATATGCGGGGGCGCTACAAGGAGGCCTTTAAGAAAAAACACGAAGTCTCTCTGGGATTCATGTCATTTTTCATCAAGGCCTGTGTAGAAGCCTTGAAGGAGATCCCTGAAATCAATGCCTTTGTCGATGGTTCCGACTTTGTCTATCACCCATACCAGCACATCGGTGTCGCCATCGGAAGCGACAGGGGACTGGTGGTTCCGGTTATACGACACGCCGAAAGATTGAGCTTTGCCGGAATCGAAAAGGCCATCATCGATTATGTCGGAAAAATCAAGGACAATCGACTTGAACTGGCTGATCTTGAAGGGGGAACGTTTACGGTGAGTAATGGCGGTGTGTACGGGTCTTTGTTGAGTACGCCGATTTTGAACACACCCCAGAGCGGTATTCTCGGTATGCATAAAATTGAGAAACGTCCGGTGGTGGTGAACGATGAAATTGTTGTGCGTCCCATGATGTATGTGGCCTTGAGCTACGACCACCGGATTGTTGATGGAAAAGGCGCCGTCACATTTTTGAAACGTGTCAAGGAATTTGTCGAAAACCCTGAACGGATCGTATTGGAGGTCTAACATGACAGTGACAGACAATTATGATCTGGTTATCGTAGGCTCCGGACCTGGTGGATATGTGGCCGCGGTAAGGGCCGCACAGCTGGGTTTGAAAACGGCCTGTGTCGAGAAATCACCCAGACTTGGCGGGGTGTGCCTGAACGTCGGGTGTATTCCCAGCAAAGCCCTGCTCGACTCCAGTGAGTACTATCACCTGGCCAGGGAGCACTTTGCCGAACATGGCATCAAGACCGGTCGTTTGACCCTGGATCTGGCTACCCTTATGAAGCGTAAAGAGACGGTGGTTAAAGATCTTACGGACAGCGTTCGAAAGCTGCTGGAAGGCAACCGGATCGACATTATCCAGGGTAAGGCACGCCTTGTGTGTGACAAGCAGGTGGAAGTGACTTTTGGAAAGAAAAAAAAGCGAATTCTCCAAGGTGAGTCGATTCTGCTGGCCACGGGAAGCCGTCCAGTGGAGGTGCCCGGCATGCCATTTGATGGTGAACGGATTGTCAGTTCCACGGAAGCCCTGGATTTTGATGTGGTCCCCAACAGCCTGGGTATCGTGGGGGGTGGCTATATCGGTTTGGAACTGGGATCGGTCTGGATGCGGCTGGGTTCGAAGGTGACCGTTATCGAAATGCTGCCCAAAATTGCCACGACCCTGGACGGACAGGTTGGACGGACATTGGACCGCATTCTAAAGAAACAAGGCATGTTATTTCAACTCAACACAAGGGTGGTCAAAGCCCGGAAAAGTGCGAAGAAAGTCAAGGTAACCCTGGAAAAAGACGGGCAAACCACCACCATGTCATTTGATAAACTCCTGGTGGCAGTGGGGAGAAAGCCGCTGACAGAGGGTCTTGGTATCGAGGATGCCGGTGTCCGGACCGATCCCCAAACAGGCCATCTTGTTGTCGATACTGCCTACCAGACCAGTGTGCCGGGTGTCTACGCCATCGGAGATTTGACTCCCGGTCCCATGCTGGCTCACAAAGCTTCGGCCGAGGGTATCGCTGTCGTGGAGAGCATAGCCGGGCAAGCGGGAGAGGTGAACTATGACACCATCCCGTCGGTGGTCTACACCTGGCCCGAAGTTGCCAGTGTCGGGTTGACCGAAGAGGCGGTCAAGGAGAGGGAAATTCCCTATTGTGTGGGCACCTATCCTTTTTCAGGTGCGGGCCGGGCGCGATGTATGGGAGAGAAGGATGGGTTTGTCAAACTCATCGCCCATGGCAAGACCGATCGTATACTGGGAGTACACATCATCGGTCCCCGGGCCGCCGACATGATTGCCGAATGTGTGCTGGCCATGGAGTTTGGTGCGAGCTCGGAAGATATTGCCAGGACCATCCACGGTCATCCGACCTTTGCAGAAGCGCTCCAGGAAGCAGCCATGGCGGTAAGAAAATGCTCGATCTATGCGTCTTGACCCTGTTTCTGTACTGAGAGGCTGCGAGAAAGCGATGCAATACAAGTGACATGTCCGGTAAATCGTTGTTGTTGACAAGTCGCATTAAAGTGTGTATTAATACACACCATGGATAGTCGAAAGATTATCTTCATACTCAAGCAAAATGGGTGGCACGAAATTGCAAAAGTTGGCTCGCACACCCAGTTTCGGCATCCAGAACGGAAAGGGCGTGTTACCGTTCCACATCCCAAAAAAGGCATACCGATTGGCACGTTAAAAAGCATCGAGCGTCAGTCAGGTATCAAATTCAAGTGAGGTGTTCGCATGGCGAATTATATAGCTATCGTTCATAAAGAACCCGAAACAGATTTTGGCGTATCGTTTCCGGATTTTCCCGGTTGCATCACCGCCGGAAAAAATATTGATGAGGCCAAAGATATGGCACAGGAGGCGCTTACCTTCCATATTCAGGGTATGCTCCAAGATAGTGAACAATTGCCTGGCCCCTCCAAGCTTGAAGAGATCATGGGCGAACCTGATTACGCCGATGTGGTAGCTTATTTGGTCGTTTCGGTACCTGATGCCAAACCCCGTACTGTCAGGGTAAATGTTACCGTACCTGAAATGACCTTAAAACAGATCGATGATGCTGCAAAAAAACGCGGAATGTCAAGATCATCATTTTTAGTTCATGCAGCACAGAATGCTATCCAGTTCAACCAGTCCGATGCATCTGCTTAAATTTTTCTACCGGACAACGATGGTTTAATGTGACCCCAATTACCGCTGCTTTTTGTGCTGGCTGAATTAGCTTTGTTATACATTGCGCCTCGAAAATCACGAACGCGGGATACGCTCCAGCATTTTCCCGTCGATTCTTCATCGACCTGTTATGTTTATTCTGCGTTAATATCTCCTAATTCCAAGTCGGTTGGTAAGGGAGTTTCTGAGCTGAGAATTAATTGGGGGCCTGGGTACCGACTTTGGAGAGTTTTGTTCCGGTTATTAAGGCGTGTGCCGACCGCGAAAAAGTTAGCCTGAACGTCTGTATGGATCATTGTGCAGATGTTCTTTTTCAGCCAATTGTTTCTACGAAGTAAGCCTCATCCCACAACCCTGTTTCTGCATCTGGAGAGGCAATAAAAGCTGGAAACCGCTTAAGAATTGGTGTTTCTGATAACCGTTTCAGATCTTGGGCCATGTTGTCCGGAGATACATTTCCATCCGACTCTACGTATACATGTATGTGGTCTGGCGCCAACCACAAGAGATAAGAAATGCCACCCATTGCCTTGCTACAAGCCATGATAGTCTCACAGATGAAGTCAATCATACGTTCCGGCTTCGTAAAGACCGGTTTTCTGCCGATTACGTTCCAGGCAAAATGATACTTGATCTCAAGCATAACAAGCTCGGGATCACGGGCCAATTTTTGCAGGGCCAACGCCCGTTGATACTTTACCTTATCGGAATCAAGCAGTTTTTCTATGGTGATTTCCGCAGCCGGGACTTTGGGCTCCGGTCTAGTTTCCTGCCCGGATGACTGGACCAGTTTCAGCAACGGCTGAAAAGCATTGCACTCAAAAGATGTTGAGCTCTGTATTCATCGATTCAATTGACAAAGTGTCTCCTCTTGAAAACCCAGGTCCCGGCAAAAAGTGCACCCACTATGAATGAATGGTTTGGATGATTTTACACATTCCTGGCATTTTGTAGGAAAACGATTCCGAGGTGATGTTTTCTCCAAGTCCGTATCTCCTTGCATGGGGCCAATTGTTCTCCACGCCGAGTCAGAAAATGGTTCCGGAAGGGCTTCACCAACCAGTACCCCATTTCTCACAGTGAGTTAAGCCCTCGCCATCAGGCACGCGACTCCTGGCCTGCTTTACTGCGTCTTTGGCACCGGTGTTGGGTTAAATTTTTATCTTGACACGTACGCGTATCAGCTGTACAAGATGTCGTACATGTACAGGAGGTGTAAGATGAAAGCTGTGACATATACAAACGCCCGACAGAACCTTGCAAAAACAATGGAAAAAGTCTGCCAAGATCATTCACCGATTATCGTTACACGAAAAACAACCGATTCCGTTGTCATAATGTCCCTTGAGGACTATGAAGCCTTGGAAGAAACAGCCTTTCTACTGCGTTCCCCAAAAAATACCAGGCGGCTAATCGAATCAATAGTTCAACTCGAAGAGGGCCAAGGGACAGAAAGAGAGCTTTTAGATTGAAGCTCATATTTTCAGATCATGCCTGGGAGGACTACCTGTATTGGCAAAAAACCGATAAGAGAATCCTCCGGCGAATAAACAGTCTAATAAAAGAGATCAAACGCAATCCATTTGAGGGAATTGGGAAACCTGAGCCACTCAAACACGCTCTATCGGGGTACTGGTCGCGACGAATTAATGAAGAGCACAGAATCATATATAAAACCTCTACAGATTCCATTCATATAGCCCAGCTTCGTTACCACTACTGATCTATTTGGAACCCAATTGCAATCCGAGTTCGTACCCTGCTCGCCTTCCGGCGACGGCTACCCCCTTTTATTTCTTCAATGGATACTGTTTCCTTTTTGCCGAACCATCTTAAAACGTAATCGCGATGCTGCCAGTCACATTTAACTTTTCCCATAATTGCGCCATGACCACTCCAACGGTAACGGTCCAACTTAGTTAAGCTTTTAACCAGTTTAGCCCGCAGGGGGTTTAAATGGATGTAGCGCACCAGTTCTTTAAAATAGGCGTCTTCATCGCAGATAATCGACTTGTAGCGGTTTTGAAATAAATGCCCCCAGCGCCGATGACGTCGATTGTAATATATTGCACAACCAACAGCCATAATCAGCTCCTATAAAAAAAAGGAATAAGCGTCCATGTTCAACGATTAGTTGTGAGAAATATTCGCTAATTCATTATAATACAGACCTCATAACAAATTGAATTTGAGCTTGACTTTATATGCAAATGTAATTACAATAATTACATAATAAATTCAATATCAAATTAAGGAGCAATCGCCATGGAAAAACAAATTCGTGCAAGGGATATTAAACTTGTTCCTATTGGAAATTCAAAGGGGGTTCGCATACCTAAAGCACTCCTCCAAAAATATGGTCTTAACGCCTCCCTTTTGCTTGAAGAAACAGACAGAGGTCTTCTTCTTCGGAAGAAAGAAGACAGCAAACTTTCTTGGGAAGATACATATAAAGCCATGGCTAATGAAAAGGAAGATTGGAACGATTTTGACACAACGCTTTTTGACGGACTGGAGGATGAAGACTTTGAATATTAACAGGTACGAAATATATTTTGCCGATCTCAACCCCACGATAGGAAGCGAAATAAAAAAAGTGCGCCCCGTTGTCATCATTAGTCAAGATGAAATGAATAAATATTTAGAAACCGTTGTTGTCTGTCCCTTAACCTCAAAGGTGCACCCACAATGGAGAACCCGACTCCAAGTTAAATGCGCGAATAAAAAGACCGAGATAGCTGTTGACCAAATACGTACAATTAGCAAACAAAGATTGAAAAAGAAAATTGATCAATTATCAAAGACCAAAGCCGCTCAACTACGCAAGCTTATTACTGATATGTACGGCGAATAGCCATCCAGAATAGATCAGATAGGCAGCACCAGCATATTTAAAAATATTGAACATTGTTACTGACGTATTCGGTCTTGATATCGATCTCAGTAACAAGTGGCTGCATAAGCATGCTTATCGATACTTTGGGCAGAAGTAAAAAAATACTGTGGTTTTCCCGGTCGGTGTGTAAACGATGATTGGCTGCCGACAATGAAGAAAACTTATAATTTCAGATCACTAATCTGATATTGGCTTTGACGATCAATCTTCTCCATATTGGAGGCCTGCTTCCCATCAATGTAACCTTGATTTGGTATAAGAATTTTGATTTTTTATTATATTTTGTCACTATGTCCTCTATGTTGAAAGTTATTGCCAGTCAACGCAATCATCAGGTGTTATGAGAAGCAGCGCCTCTTTAGGAGTGCCGTTTCTCGCTATCACTATAGTATTACAGATGAAGTCAATTCATATCTCCTTGCAGATGCTAAAATGCAAACAACTGTTGTAATATAGAAATAACATCCAATTGGGCTTTTGAATCGATTGTACCAAACTTTTTAATAAGTCGTATTTTATTGATTGAGATCTTCGATAAACTGGTTCGAGTTCGTGATGGCGTCGTTCATATTTTTAACTAGGACTTCTATCTTCACCTTGAGGCCGGAAAACTCGGAGCGCAGTGAACCAATGGCCTGGGCATTGAGATTGTGCTTGAGAAACAATACATTGTCACGGAATGTTCGCAGGACAGGATCCATGCTTTTTTCAACCCGGTGCATACTGGCAAGCATTTCGTCGTAACGCTTTTGTGTGTCTATGAGATTCCGGGCGCTTGCGTCCTGTAAGGCTTTGTTTTTATAGAGCCCCAGTTCATTTTCCCATTCTGCGAACAAATCGTCGGCCACGGACTCCACCTTTTCGATCCTTCTGGATACTTCTTTGGCAGCCTCGTTGCTTTCTTTGTATTCAGCATTGAGTTTTTCGTAGGCATCTTTCAGATCTGTGTTTTCAACCGTTATCACCGACCCGAACTGCTCCAGGGCGTCTTTGAACTGTTCCTGGGCATCGGCTTGGGCGTCCCTTGCATTTTCTACCCGATCCACGAGAATATCCCTCTTATGGATACCCACTTTTTCCATGGCACTGTAATAGGTTTTCGAGCAGCCTGTTATCAATAAAAAAGAAATGGTTATGATAACAAAATAGCTGATGAAGCGTTCTGGTTCTCTGGTCGTTATCATGGGCATAATCCTCTCTGAGCTGTTTCTGTTTCAGATATCGAGGGAAAAGCTCTACAATGGGATCTATATGGCTATGCTAATCCATGCGTTAGATCGTGTCAAAATCTAATATATCTTCCAGCACCTCATAATGGTCGAAGGGCGGCATGATGCAGGCACCGGCAAAACGCTCCCGGGCGGCTGCCAGCATCTCGCGGGCATTCTGATTGCCGGTCTTGATCGTGTCATCAGCCTGTTGTATTTGTTTCCGCAACCGTTTGGGCACGGCGATGCCGGCGACTTTTTGGTGTAGAAAGCCTGCATGGCGCGCTGTTCGCAGGGGCAGAATTCCCATAATGACGGGGATACCCATAGATTGGGTGGCCTGGGCCATGGTATCGGCGGTTTCAGCATCGTAGATGGGCTGGGTTACGGCAAACTGAGCGCCGGCATCGATTTTTTGTGTCAAGCGGCGGATGGCTGTTTCGAATCCATTGGCCTCCGGATGGGGGTCGATCACCACACCGGTTTGAAGCCCGGATTGCCTGGCCATACCCACCAGGCCAAAAACATCCATGTCACGAACCCTGGTGGTGATATTCCGGTTCTGCAATGCAACCATGTCTCCAGTGGCAACCAGCACGGTCTTGATTCCCAGTGCCTGTGCTCCCCAGAGTATTCCCTGGAGGCCGATCCGGTTGTGATCCCGGGTGGTGCAGTGAAGGATGGCGGGTTTATCCGTTTCCTGTTGTGCGAGCGCGCAGGTTGCCATGGCACTCATGCGCGGCTTGGCAACCGGATTAGTGGCCACGCTGAAGGCATCGAATGAGAGCCCGGATATGGATTTCAGGAGATGCATGAGCGGACCGCCATCCGGTCCTGCCGGCGGTACTACTTCGATGAGAATATTGAACCGATTATCTGAAAAATTGATTGTTTTCATAAAATGTCCAGGTTAACCACAGTCCGTCCTTTTATCCCGCCTTTGAGGATTGTATCGATCAGGGGGTTCAGTTCTTTTAGGGAGACCTCCCGGCAGATGGTTTCGAGCTGGTTGATTTTCCAGTTTGTTGCGAGCCGGTTCCATACATGCTGACGGTGTTTCATGGGACAAGTTTGGGAATTGATCCCGATCAGTTTGACGCCACGCAGGATGAAAGGAAATACCGTCAGGGGAAGATCCGGTGACGCCACCATGCCGCATGTCGTCACTGTTCCCCCGGGATGGGTGGACTTGATGGCGGTAGCAAGAATGTTTCCGCCCACGGTATCTACCACACCGGACCAGGCGCTTTTCAGAAGGGGGCGCCGGCTCTCGTCGCTGACTTCTTCCCGTGCCACGACCCGCTTGGCGCCAAGATCCATGAGGAAATCTGCGGCATCGGGTTTGCCGCTGACCGCCACGACATCGTAACCCAGCTTGCTCAAGATAGCCGTGGTTATACTGCCCACACCACCGGTGGCACCGGTTACCAAAACCTCTCCGTCCTCTGGTTTTACCGTGTGGGTTAAAGAAAACACAGACATACCCGCTGTAAAGCCGGCTGTTCCGTAAATCATACTTTCTTTCAGCGTCAGGCCCTGAGGTAGCTGGACGACCCAGTTTGAAGGTATGCGGATAAACTGGCCGAAGCCTCCCGGTGTATTCATACCAAGATCATAGCTCGTTACAATAACGGCATCACCGGTTTGAAAAGCCTTGTTGCTGCTTTCTTCCACCGTGCCTGCGGCATCGATGCCTGGAGTGTGGGGATATTTTCTGGTAACACCCCGGTTGCCGATGGCCGAAAGGGCGTCTTTGTAGTTCAGGGAGGAATAGGAAACACGCACCAGGACATCCCCATCCGGCAGGTCGGGAATAGATTTATCTTTGATATTGCGAACAAACTGATTGTCACGGGTTTCTTCGACGATCATTGCACGGAAGGTTAGGTTATTCATATTTTCCTCGAAGCTATAGTATTTCATCACTCATTATATATACATTAAAATTAACGCAAATATCGTACCAATTTGTAGCTTTGGTGTGATCTGGGGCGTGCAAAAGAGTTTGCTGGTTATCCGCAAAGCTCAAGTTCTGATGTTTGCCGGTCTTCGGAAATCCGTTTTAAAGTCAGCCAAAACTCGCTCCTAAGGCTCCATAAGACCCGCCGCTGCCAGCTTTATTAAAATAAGTTTTATGATAGTGAGCAGTTATATGTCTATGACCATTGTAGTGAAGCGGCGGCCCTAACGGAGCCTAACGAGCTCAAACAGTTGCCCGACTTTAAAACGAATTCCCGAAGGCCTCTGTTCGTTATGTAACTTGGGCTTTATAGATAAGCGCAAAGAGTTATTCTGGTATTGCAAAGCGAATGCCCTTGATGTCTCTGGTTCAATCCTTACATTATGAGACACAATTGTCTCGTGATACAAGGAATGCCGTATCTTAAACCTTGAATTGAGCGATTTTTATCTCGATCTACACCCATTAATTACAGTGTGGAATAATAAATTCGTTTTATGAATCTATTCGCATGTTGCGGAGAGTCTGTTGGCATGCTTTTAGCATTATATGGTCTTATTATAGGGCTTGTGATGATCGTGCCGGTGGATGCCCTCTAACAATTGAATGCGGTTTTATGGAGACAGCACCATGACCTTAGAAGAAATTAAAAAAAACAGAGAACTTATCAACGTTATTGATTGGGACATGACGCCTGAAGAAGCAGTACGCTTGTATCTTGAGTGGGGTAATAACTGGGCTAGAAGCAATTACGTTGTTCGCTCCAAGGATGATGTGACCCACTATTTTGTCGTGAATACATGGAAAAAAGATCCTATCATTTTCTTGATTCGTCGGAATTCTGAGAATGCCGACGAATTGGCTGAATTCACGATGCCTCAAGCCTTAAAAGAAAAATATATATCAGAAAATGGACATCTGAAAGGTGTTTGGGCTGTTTCCGGGGATGTTAAAAAATGGTTGCAGCGTGAACTAAATACAGCGTAATGTATGTACGCTTATAGAGTGAATAAAATCGTGTAACGATTTTATCAAGGGAGGAAAATATGGAAAAAAAAGTTGTCACTGCCATGAAGAAGGCCGGAAAACCTGTAAAAGCCGGAGAAATTGCCAATGTGATCGGTGTGGAGAATAAAGAGGTATCAAAGGTATTCCAAGAACTCAAAAAGCAGGGAAAGATCGTATCACCCAAAAGATGCTATTATGCTCTGGCCGACTAGCCCGAACATTTCATGAAACTTGATTCATCAAGTTTCACCCTTCGGGCTTTCCTGATCGGCCCTGGCACTGCGTTATTCAGCCTTCGCAGTAAATGACTACGACTTCAGGCTGAAATGCCTTGCGCCAGAGCCGATCAGGTTCGTGAAATTTCCGTGATAGCCCGAATATTTCATGAAATGCTCGGGTTATTATCTAACGCGAGTGTTTCTAGTATTAAGAATTCGACAAACGTTCAATCTTTGTGATACTGATTACTTATAACCTAACAGGAGGATTCAATGAATTTCAATTCAGTTGACGAGATCATCGCATATGCCTTGGAGAAAGAGGAAGAAGCTGTGGCTTTTTACAAAGAGATCAGCCAGAATGAATCTTTGGAGGCAGTGAAGAAGACCTTCGAAGGATTTGCACAAGAGGAAAAGAAGCATGTCAGCATGCTTCAGAACCTGGGTAACCAGAAAGAGAAGATCGCGGAATACCAGCTTGAATGGATACCGGATATGAAGCGCAGTGACTATATGGTGGATGTTACCTATGAGAAGGGCATGCATTACACGGAGATTTTGCGCCTGGCCATGAAACGCGAAGAAGCGGCCCTGCAACTATATAGCGAACTGGCTGAAAAGTCGGCGGATAAACCTGAGTTTGTTAAAGTATTTAAAATCCTGTCCCAGGAAGAGGCCAAACATAAGAATATTCTCGAGACGATTTATGACGACTACATGGCAGAGCAGGGCGATTAGCTCGAACATTTCATGAATTTTCCGGGTTAGTATGCATGGGGGTTTGCACTGATAAACCAGGAACCCCGATATCAGAAAAAATTGCGAAAATGGAAAAGTCCCATGGGAGTTTTCGAAGTTGGAAACCACTATCCATGGGACTTTTTTTGTGCAGGTCATCCTCAACAAAATTTTTTTGTGAATCGACTTCTCCGATTGTTCTGCAATCCTATCCTTTCACCCTTGATTATCATACACAACATTCGTTTATTGATTTTATGTTCATAAATGAATATGTATTCTATACTATCTTAAACCTGAATTGAGCGATTTTTTCCGAAGAGGTGTGCCAAAATCTTGATGGAGAAGGTTTCGCAAAAAACACAGGTATACCCGTGAATTTGTCGAGGCTTTTTGCGAATCCTCGGTTCGAAAGAGATCGGTGCAGATCGAGATAAAAATCGCTCAATTCAGGTTAAAGCATCTACCATATGTGCCTTGCACTGCGAAGCAGCCACTACCCAGGCGATATGTTCAGCAATGATGGAGGCAGTCTATGCTCACCAGTTCCGAAATAAAAAAACTTTGTGAAAGAGAACCGAAATTTGATGACATGATCTGCAGCCTCAGGGCCATCTCCAAACAGCCGAAGAAGATTTATTCGGAAACCAAGGAGGTGGTGGCCTTAGCCAGGAAATTCAATAATGAAGTTGTGCGTCCTTACGTTACAGAGTTGGACAGAAGAGTTCAGGAAGATCCCGATTTTCTTCCTCACGAATTTGTAAAAGAGGCCAATCGTTGGGGGTTGTATACACTATGGATGCCTAGGATATTCGGCGGTAAGGGTTACAATCTGCCATCCTTTTCCTACTTTATCGAAGAGATCGCCTCCGTCTGTACGGCCATGGCCAATCTGGTGGGGGTTCACTATCTTGGTGTGGCAACCCTGATTGCCACATGGAACACCCGGATTATCCATCAGATTTTCAGAGAAGTTGTGGAAGGGGAAAAAAACGATAAGCCATGCCTCATATCCCTGGCCTTAACGGAACCCGGTGCCGGAACCGACGTCGAGGAAACCGACCTGATGGATCGGGGCAACATCGCCTGTCATGCCAGAAAGGTGGATGGCGGGTATCAGGTCAACGGAAGTAAGGTGTTTATTTCCAATGGACATCTTTCTACATGGCATATGCTTTTTTCTTTTGCCGATCTTGAAAAACCGTCCTCGAATCTTGTTATGTTGGCGGTGAAGTCGGGATTAAAAGGATTTTCCTTGGGCAGGAAAGAGCGGAAAATGGGACAGAAAGGATGTCCGGCCAGCGAACTGCTATTTGATGATTGCTTTGTTGCGGATGAAAATGTCTGTTTCGATCCAGAGCAGGGCAGGAGACTTTCACGTTCGCAGACGGAGACCACCATGCAGCTCATCGACTATGTGTTTTCTGCATCTAGGGCCGGTGTCGGTGCTTTTGGAACCGGTGTCGCACGGGGAGCATTCGAGT